>JANORY010000027.1:0-7706 GCA_031415535.1 Burkholderiales bacterium
GCAACGTCGGGCAGCGCCGATGATCGCTTGGCGCTGGACACACCGAGTGCGCGCCGGCGGCCGGACGCGATGTGCTGCAGCGCCGGGGTAATCGTCGAAATGGCCAGATCGACCTGGCCGCCGACCAGGTCGGCGATGTACTGCACCGCGCCCTTGTAGGGCACGTGGGTCAGCGAGATGCCGGCGCGGTTCTTGAAGAACTCACCAATCAGGTGATGCGGCGAGCCGACACCGGCGCTGGCGATCGTGACCTTGCCCGGGTTAGCCTTGGCATGCGCAATCAGCTCCTGAACATTGCGCACCGGCAAGTTCGGGTTTGCCAACAGCAGCATCGGTCCCACACCCAACATACCGACCGGCGTGAACGACTTGATCGGATCGTAATTAATCTTGCGCAGGTTCGGTACGTAGGCGAACGCGGTGCTGTCGATCATGAACACGGTGTAGCCATCGGCGGGCGAGCGCGCGGCCGCTTCGGCGCCGATCGTGGTGCTGGCACCGGGCTTGTAGTCGAAGATGATCGGCTGGCCCATGACCGTTTCGAGTTTGCCGGCCACCACTCGTCCCCAGGCGTCGGCACCACCACCGGGCGGATACGGGATGATCATTTTTAAGGGCTTGTCCGGATAGGTCTGTGCGCTTGAATGACTGTGCGCACCGAGCACCGTCGCGGCGGCGGCGAGCTTGAGGAGATCGCGCCGAGTCACAGCAGGTTGGTTGGTTATTGTCATCGCGTTTGCCATTTCCAAAGTTTTAGTCTTGTTCATTGCATCAGTCTCCTGCTGGTAGGTCTGCTTATGAAGGTCATCACGAAAAATTCCGGACACCGAGCTGGTTCAATCCAGCCGCATTAGATCTAACGAGGCCGCAGAATTAGACCACCCTGTCGTGTCGCAGCTTCGCAATTTCCTCGGCGCCGTAGCCGAGTTCACCGAGAACATCATCGGTGTCCTGACCGACCGCAACCAGCGATCGTTCCAGCCGTCCCGGTGTTCGAGACAGGGTCGCGGTTGGTGCCAACACTTGGATATCGCCACGGGTAGGATGGTTGACCGTCGCGGCCATTCGACCGTGCAGCACCTGTGGATCGTCAAAGACTTGATCGACACTGTAAATCGGTCCGCACGGTACACCGGCGGCATTGAGCCTGGCAATCCATTCGGCACTGCTGTGCTGCTTGAAGACTTCGCTCAGCGTGGCGTTCAACGCCTGACGGTTGCGCGAGCGGTCGGCACTCTGATCGAAGCGCGGATCTTTGGCCAGTTCGGGGCGCTCGATTACTTCGCACAACTTGCGCCACATCGCTTCGCCGCCGGCGCCCAGATTCACATGACCGTCGGCGGTGGCATAGGCCGACGTCGGCATACCGGTCGGGTGGTCGTTGCCGACTTGTTTGGGCACCTCGCCGTCGACCAGGTAGCGGGCCGCTTGAAAATCCATCAGGCCCAGGCCTGATTGCAACAGCGAGGATTGCACCCATTGACCGCGGCCGCTGCGGCTGCGCTCGTGCAGCGCGGTCATGACCCCGAGCGCGGCGTACAGACCGGTGGCCACGTCGATGACGGCGGCGCCGACTCGCATCGGTCCTTCGCCGGGGAAGCCTGTCACCGACATCATGCCAGACATACCCTGGGCGATCTGATCGAAGCCAGGCCGTTCGCGATACGGGCCGTCCTGCCCAAAACCGGAGATGCTGGCCAGAATGATGCGCGGGTTGATCGCGGCCAAGCGGTCGTAGTCGATGCCGAGCCGCTCTTTGACATCGGGCCGATAGTTCTCGACCAGCACGTCGGCCGAGCGCACCAGCCGATCCATCACCTCCTTGGCACCCGGCGCCTTCAGATCGAGCGTGATCAAACGCTTGTTGCGGTGCAGATTGAGCATGTCGCCGCCGTCGCGCGCGCCGGTCATCATTTCGGTGCGGCCCGAGGAGGGTGGCGGCTCGATACGAATCACATCGGCGCCAAAATCGGCGAACTGCTTGACGCAGGTGGGGCCGGAGCGCACTTGAGCGAGGTCGATAACGCGCAGGCCTTCGAAGGCGCCGCCGGGTGTTGGTCTGTACATATCAGCGACCTTTGAAAGTAGGTTTACGTTTATCCATGAACGCGCGCCGGCCTTCAATAAAATCTTCGCTGGCATAGGCGCGCTGCGTGGCCTCTTCAATGCGCTTGGCGTCGATCTGCGGACCAGCGCGCAGGATCTCATCAATCGCGATCTTCACCGCAGCGATCGTCAGCGGCGCGTTGACCGCCAGCAACTCAGCTTCGGCGCGAATCGCGGCTTCAAGTTCGCCATTGGGCACGACGCGGTTGACGAAGCCCATGCGCAGCGCGTCTTGCGAATTGAATCGGCGTGCTGTCAGAAAGATTTCGCGCGCATTCGGCGCACCGACCGTGTCGACTAGCTTCTTGATCCCCGGCCAACGGTAGCCGATCCCCAGCCGCGCGGCTGGAATGCCGTATCGCAAGGTGTCGTCGGCAATCCGCAGATCGCAATTGAGCGTAATCGCCATACCGCCGCCCAAGCACCAGCCTTGCAGCATCGCGATCGTCGGTTTACTGCAATCAGCGATTTTGACCATGCCGGTATTGCCGATCGCTTCGTAGCGTTGGTTGGCAGCGACCGAGTCGCGGACTTCGTCGAACTGCGAAATGTCGGCCCCCGACACGAACGCCTGATCGCCGACGCCGCGCAACACCACCACGCGCACTTGCGGGTTGGTCTCGAGCGCATCGACTGCGGCGGGCAGGGCTTCCCACATTGCGACCGACATCGCATTGTGCTTGCCCGGGTTCTCGAAGATGATCCAGCCGATCGAGCCTTCGATATGGGTGGTGATACGTCCGGAGGACTGGGTCATGATTGTGCTTTTGTCATGATTCTACTTTTTAAGAAGTTAGGCTGGAAAAGCTTAGTCCTTTGCGTGGGCATTAGCAATTTGGTGAGTTTGGTATAAGAGTCTGGTGAACCCACCTTTACATCGCTGGGCAGTTGTTTACGCTGCCGCAGAGTTTCTGATGCGTTTCAGACCGGCGTGAGCACCTGCGGTACCGTCGGCTTGCCGAGTTCAGCGGCGCATATGTCCGCCGCCTTCAAAATGGCACGCCATCGAACGGCCCGGCCTGCAGTTTGCCTTGCACCTCGCGAATCAGTTTGCCCAGAATCGTGCGTAGCCGCTTGATCGCGCGCGCCAGGCGGCCAGAAACTCACCACGGTCGTAGATGCGGTACACAGTGAGGCCTTTGGCAACTTCTCTCCAGTTATGTGTGTCCCTCTTTCCCGATACCGACGAGGGGTCGAACGCAAACATCTCAAGCAATCTTGGCAGGTCGTGCCTGCTCGAAGCCGCATATGCGAAGTGTTGAGCCAATCTGCCGCCCAAGGAATGTGCGGTCCGTCGAAAATCAGTGCTACGCAATTGGACCGATGCTCGCCAACTGATCGAGCGGCACCACCTCAACCCGCTCATGCAACTGAAAGCGCTTGCTGGTCGGGGCAATAACGTACAGATGATCCAATTGCAGATCTGCCAAAGCCGAGTGCATTGACTTGGTCATCGCAGGTGCAACGCTGCGCTTGAACTCGACGCCCACTTTTTGGGTACCGCGCAGCATGAGCAAATCCAGTTCCGCGCCATTGTGTGTGGCCCAGAAATAAGCTTCTCGAGGCTTCGCCACCGCCAACACCTGCTCGAGGGCAAAGCCTTCCCAGGAGGCACCGACCTTGGGGTGTGTCTCGAGCGTGCGAGGACGTTCAATGCCCAGCAGCGCGTGCAACAAACCGGAATCTCGCAGATAGATCTTCGGCGCTTTGACCTGGCGTTTCGAAATGTTCTCGAACCAAGGCGGCAATTGCCGAATCATGAACGCACCGGTTAGCCAATCGAGCCAATTGCGGATAGTGCCTTGCGCCACATCTAATGATCGCGTCAATTCGGCACCATTCCAAGTGTTGCCGTGGCAATGCGCCAGCATGGTCCAGAATCGTCGCATTGCGACCGGCGGCAGATTGGCACCCAACATGCGTAAGTCGCGCTCCAAAAAGGTCTGGATAAATTGTTCGCGCCATACGTAGGAGTCGATATCCGATGCGGCCGTCCAGGATCGCGGAAATCCACCGCGTAACCACAGGGCGTCGCGCGCGGCTGCGCCGACTTCGGGCAATCCGAAGGGCGCGATCTCGATGATTTCGATTCTCCCGGCGAGCGATTCACTGGACTGTCGCAACAATTCCGGCGATGCGCTGCCCAGAATCAAAAATTGGCTGCGGCGTCCAGGGCGATCGACCAGCGCTCGTAAACGGGGAAATAGGTCGGGCTTTCTTTGAACCTCATCGATCACTACCAGATCGGTCAGCGACCCGAGTGCAAGGGCAGGATCGTCCATCCTCCTGAGGTCTTGGTCGCTCTCGAGATCAAAATAATTACTCGAATCAGGGTCGACTATGGTTTGTGCGAGGGTGGTTTTGCCGACTTGACGCGGCCCCACGAGCGCGACAATAGGTGCCCGGGCTAAGGCAGTTTTAATGTGCTTTTCAAGAGCCGTACGTTCGATCATAACGGTCTATTATGGCGGTAGATCCATGAAATTACGTAGTCGAAATGACGATTTTCATGGAAAGAGTAGGAAATTTGAACTTTGTTTTCGCACTTGATTCACAGGGCGAGATTGAAGACGCGCTTGAACACGCTCACCGTCGGCACCGCTTCAGCAAACACCATCGAGCGGCAGGCAATGCATGTGAATATTGAGTTTGGCGGTCGAACCGCCGACTTCGCAATATATGCAGTGTGTCCCACTCTGGGTTTTGATCGCTGTCACTCTGGGTTTCGATCGCAGTATTACCGAGCCGAAATTTTAATCGCGTACTGAAATGCGCAGAATGGCATGGTCGGTAGAAACGATCAACGAGTGGGAGGCGACATCGAAGGCGACTTGTCGCGGTTTGTACAAACTCCCCGGCAGGGGGCCCAATCTGGTGTCGTTGACACCAGGTGTACCCGCGATGGTCGTAACCTCGCCGTTGAAAAGTCGGCGAATTAGCGCGTTGCCCGAGTCGACGACGTAGATTTCGCCGCGTGGCCCAATGGCAATTCCGCTGATACCAAAAAACCGCGCTGTCTTGGCGGGACCGTCTTGGTACCCGCAGCTCAAAGTCTGGCTCCCGGGCGATCCGGTCAAGGATATCTGCTGATTATCCGACGTTATTTTCGTGAGGTAGCATGAATCGGCTGCAATCAGTTCGTTCGCCTTGGTGTACGCGACGGCGCCGTAAAACCCAGAGCCGAATCGTTCTCGGACTAACTCTAAGAATGCTCCCGAGCGGACTACCCCAATCTGATACATATCGTCGTTCAAAACCAACTCGCCCTGCAGGTTTGTGGTCGAACTGATCTGTACAAAGGGCTCTATTGCCGGATCGTTGATTCCTGCAACGTTTGCGAGAAATCTGCCATCGCGATCATAAGTGCCGATATGAAACTGCGAACTATTGATTGCGCTATTTGGCGTGCTACTCAGTGCGAAAAAAGTACCATCCGATTCGACTTTGAGTGCGCACAGCAGCGCCGGATTGCTGGCAATCGTTTTGACCTTGCCTTCGCGATCAACGTTTCGGAGCGTGCGAGCGCCGTGCGAGAAGTAGGTGCCTTGGTTTTCGGTATGCAATAAACAAAACGGATCGAACACGGTGGCCTCGGCTGCAGTTCCGTCAACCGGATCGACCGACACCCCTTGCCCAGCGAAGATACTGACTGCGCGACTCGCACTGTCGTATCGCTTTAGGTGCGCGCCGAGAGCATCGGCGATCAGTAATGCGCCGCTGGTTGTGAACTTGATTGCCGAAAGTACGGGAAACTTTCCGGTCCGCGGCGGGTAGTTTGGCGCAGCCAGATCGAGCGGACCGTCGTAGGGGTCGACCACGTCTTGCAATTGCCCCGCTCGATACAGAACAATCTTGTTGCAAGTCAACAGTAATGCGATTTGGCCGTCAGTGGAGACGTCCATGTCTCGAAAGCCAGGGCACGGAAGCCTGGACGCACTCGATGGGTCGACCAAGGACGACGCGACGCCACCGCGAATCTGCACTACGGAGTCGCGGTCGCCGATGATCATTGACCCGTCCGCAGCGAATCGCATTGAGTTCGGCTGACTAAGCGCGGGAATCACGATCATGTCGCCGAACAGGGCGCTGTTACTCGAGTCACCCGCGTATGCGCTGGCTACGCCTTGGGAGTTGATTCTCTGAATGACTCCGGTATCGAAGCGCGCGACCAACAAATTGCCGGCACTATCAATGGCAATTGACGAAATTGCACTTCGAGATATCGATCTCCCACTGGCGTTAAGCTGTTCGGCGGCAGTCACACTGTCATAGACAACACTGGCCACGCCCGCAGCGGTAATTCGATGGACTTTGCCATCAAACGAATCAGCAAGGTAAATTGATCCGTCAGGGTGTACAGCCAATCCTGCGACACAAGCAATCCGCGCGCCAATGGTGTTTTGATTGTTCACGACCGTGCTGGGCGCACGATTAGATAGAGTCGTACCCGCAACGGTCGTAACTTGGCCGTCGGGAGAAATTTTCCGCACTAATCCATGCACGCTTTCACTCTGGCCATAGCCATAATGAGGAATCGCGCAACCGTCTGCCACATAGACGTTGCCGAGCGAGTCAGCGGTCATACGTCCCGGTTCGAAGAATGTCGCGACGCGTAATGGGCCGTCCTTGCTTCCTGGCGAAGTCGCCGAGCCCGCGAGAAGGCTGATTCCGTTCGGGATCGTAGCGCTGGATGTCGTGCCAGCGGCGGGGTTGCCACTGCCGTTGCCAACGGTTCCATTCGCGTTGCTGCTGAAATCCGAGCTCGCTGGCCCTCCCCCCGAGCCTCCGCAGGCAACCGCGACCCAAAAGATCGCGCCCACCCAAATGAGTCGAAATGGTCGTTGCAAGCGACTCAAGATTTGCCTGAAACCTTGGTTTGTCATGGACTGCGCGCCCGTCATTAGTCTTGCGCAAAGCATAGACAAAGCCCATAGCTCGGTCTAGGCCATTGGTCGATTTCTACTGCCGGACGACAACACTTTTAGACATGCCGGCAAGTCTGATGGGGAATATTCGAGTGGCACCTATTGACAATGCAATTCGTGCACGACGGCGCGGCGAAAGTCGCCAGGGTCAGTGATCCCGACGGGAAAAATCTGAGTCCGATGCAGGTACTTCGCTGGGCCCGCACGCTGGGCTCGCACGCTGAGCCCGCACGGTGCGTCCGTACGGTTGCTCGTTCCGGGCATCTTGCCTATCATGCCTGATTGCCACCGGTTTGGCGCCAAGACAGCCTCACCATGTCTATCGCCATACGCGCGTTCGAAGGGTTCAAGGAACTCGACTCGCTGATCGGGCTCGGCATGCTGAACCGCATCAACCTCTGAGGCCCTTGAGATGAAACCTGATGAAGTGATGCAACACCCGGTGAACGTGCTCAGCAACGCGCAGCGCCAGTCATTCTTTCGGAACGGATTTCTCGCGCTGCCGGACTATGTGCCGGCGGCTTGGCTGGCGCGCCTGCGCGACGCCACACAGGAGCTGATCGAGCGCAGCCGGTCGGTCCGGCAAAGTGACAGCATCTACGTGCTCGAAGAGGGCCATAGTGCTGCCGATCCGCGGCTGCACCGGGTCAGCAGCCCGCAGGACCAGCATCCGCT
>JANORY010000028.1:0-12657 GCA_031415535.1 Burkholderiales bacterium
AGTTCGGTAAAAATTGCGCTAAGGTTGGCGTGTTACGAATATCAGCAAAAATGGATTTGAAGAGGCGGCCGCCGTCGTCTGAGGTGGCATATCGACGGATAGCAATTGACGCTGGCGATTCGATTGCCATGGCCCCAAGCTCTGTGCTTCCGTAAATTGACATTGAATCCAGACATGGATCTGCCGACCCGATCGCTGCGGTCAAATAGTCACGAAAGCTCTCGCTAAACGCCTCCGCAGCGCATGAGAATCTGAGACCCAGGCTGCGGATGTCTATGCCCAGTTCAATCGCGCCGTCAAAAATATCGCGAGCAAACGGCGGATAAGCGACAACGATAGTTTGCTCGAACATAGGAGCCAGACGTTGAAGGGCGCTGAACACTTGCGACTTGTTCATGCCACATGGCACTATTGAGATCGGGAGATTGCCGCGTCTGGCTGCAATCTCGTAGCCGCGGTAGCTAGTCATTCCGCCAATCCAGGGACCAAATGAAAAAGCAATCAAGACCAACGTTGGACTAAGGCCACCGCCAGATCTGTTTCGGAGAAAGAGTTCGTGAAAAACTGAACCTTGAAAATCGATTGCAGCCGAGCGCGGGAAGTAGGTTGGCTTTCCGGTCGAGCCTGACGTCATTGAAAAAAGCAAGGTTTGGTCAAGCGCACCGCCCCAGATGAGATCTTTTAGCGGGTACTGCGAAATATAGTTCGCTTTGGAGATTGTTGGGACGTTCTGAAAATCCTCGAACGAAACGATCTTCGCCGGGTCGATCCCAGCCTTATGCAGAAAATGCCGGTATGCTGGGACCTCACACGCGGCACGGTGAAACAATTTAAGGGGTCGTGTTTTACATTGAGCTTCCCAAAAACTTGATTTCCGGTATCTCAAGGATTTGAAAATTTTTTCGGCTGTGCGGTCGTTGTTCATATGTTGGCTTTCGATCTAAGGGGCGCTGAATTTGTTTCGACTACGGCGCGAAAACTGAGACAACAGGTCGACATGCTTCGCGCCAATCTCCTGTGTGTTTAATCGGTGAATTTGCTTTATCGAATCCGCAAGTGTTGTAACCAGGCGGCGGATTCACGGATGACGTACATCGTGGCGAAACCCGACTTCTTGGATAGCTGCATTTGAGAATCCTGAACGGGGAGGGCTTTGAGTGAATAAGTCATACTTTCGTTCCAAGTGGGTTGCGAGGGTCTCCAGAATAGGATTCGCAAATCGTTTCCTGAAGGACAACTGGCTTCCCAATCGGGAGGTGAACTTAGGAGTAGTCAATGTCTGCGCGTTCTGCCGAACCAATTGCGGTGGCGTTCCTATCCGCGAAAGTGGGTGCCCTGTGCCTTTTGAGCCGTGATATCGACGGACTGGCTGCGCTCGCCCGTCATTTCGCGAGCGCGGAGGAGCCGCACGGAATCACCCCTCGTGCGATGGTGCTGTTTGCCGCACTGGCGATGGCGCGTCTGGCCGAGTGGATTCCGAAGTGGGTTCCGGCGCTGGCACCGGTGGCGATGGTGCTGGCCTTTGTGCTGGCGGTCATCATCATGATTGGGCTGGCTTGGGCGATTGAGAGAATCGTCTTGCGCCCGCTGGTCAATCAGGACGGCATTGTGCTGTTGATGGCAACCTTGGGCGTGACGTTCTTTCTCGACGGCTTCGGGCAGACGATCTGGGGCTCGGACATCTACAACCTCGATCTCGGGATTTCAAAGGACCCGCTGATTGTTCTGGAGGATGTTTTTCCGGGCGGGATCCTGTTGAATCGGGACGACATCTTTGCCACCATCATGGCGGTGATCCTGGTCGCCGTATTGGCGCTGTTCTTTCAAAAGACCGCGACCGGTCGCGCGCTTCGCGCGGTTGCTGATGATCACCAGGCAGCGCAATCGATCGGCATTCCCTTGAATCGAATCTGGGTAATTGTCTGGTCGGTGGCCGGCTTCGTTGCGCTGGTCGCTGGTATGGTCTGGGGCAGCAAATTGGGCGTGCAGTTCTCGCTGGCGATTCTGGCGCTTAAAGCATTGCCGGTGGTCATTCTCGGCGGTTTCACTTCGATTCCGGGCGCTATTCTGGGCGGACTCATCATTGGCCTGGGCGAGAAGCTTTCCGAGGTCTATCTGGGGCCGATGTTAGGCGGCGGGATCGAGAACTGGTTTGCCTACGCGTTGGCGCTGCTGTTTTTGTTGGTGCGCCCGCAAGGTTTGTTTGGTGAGAAGATCATTGATCGAGTGTAGACGGATAAGAACGGACCATTAATCATGCTGTACCGCGAAAACGGCCAATTCAAGACGACGTATCGGGCCGATCAACAAATTTTTCCGATCTTGCAAGATCGCATCGTGGTCATTGCATTTATTGCGCTGATCGTGTTTGTCGTGCCGTTGTTCACGACCGATTACGCGTTTCGAGCGATCATCAATCCGTTCCTGATTTTGGCGCTGGCCACGATTGGTCTGAATTTGCTGGTTGGCTATTGCGGTCAAATTTCGCTCGGTTCGGGGGCCTTCATGGCGGTTGGGGCTTATGCAGCGTACAACCTGGCCTTGCACTTTCCCTGGCTTAACCTGATTCTCGTGTTCATCCTGTCGGGCGTGATTGCCATGCTGGTCGGCATTCTTTTTGGCATTCCGAGCTTGCGGATCAAGGGCCTGTACTTGGCGGTGGCCACACTAGCGGCGCAGTTCTTTTCGGACTGGGTGTTCGCGCGTATCAAGTGGTTCACCAACTACGCGGCGTCCGGCTCTGTATCGGTGCCGACTCCGGAAGTTTTTGGCATCGTGCTGGACTCACCGGTACGTCGTTATTGGTTCTTACTTTTAATTGTCGGCGTCGGCGCGTTGCTGGCAAAAAATCTGATTCGTGGCCACATCGGCCGTTCCTGGATGGCGATCCGCGACATGGACGTTGCCGCTTCGGTCATTGGCATTCAGCCAATGCGCGCCAAGTTGTCGGCGTTCGCACTCAGCTCGTTCTTTATCGGTGTTGCCGGTGCGCTGTGGGGCTTCATTCACCTCGGTTCCTGGGAGCCGCTGGCATTCGACGTCAACCGATCGCTGAATTTATTGTTTATGGTAATTATCGGGGGACTCGGTTCGATTCTCGGGAGCTTCTTCGGTGCGGCGTTTATTGTGATTCTGCCGATTCTGCTCAATCAGGGGCCGGCGGCCCTGGGGGTACCTATTTCAACGGCAGCGGCGACCCACCTTGAGTTCATGATTTTCGGCGCGCTGATTGTGTTCTTTTTGATTGTTGAACCGCACGGTTTGGCGCGTTTGTGGTCGGTCGGCAAAGAGAAGTTACGGCTTTGGCCGTTCCCTCATTGATTCCCGGTTTTAAAGTTCCTAGTTTCGAGTTTGTAAATTCAAGTAACCCAAAGGAGGTTGACCATGAGACAACTAGTTCGCAAGTCTCTTCTCGCCCTGGCAGCAACCGCTGCGGTAGCCACTGGTGCCTTGGCACCACAACTGCCGGCATTCGCCCAGGCCAAGGAGCAGTTTTTCCCAATTCTCGTTTATCGAACCGGCGCTTATGCGCCAAACGGCGTGCCGTTTGCCAACGGTATGGTCGATTACCTGAAAATGATCAACGCTCGCGATGGCGGCGTCAACGGCATCAAGATGACCTTTGAAGAGTGTGAAACCGGTTATGCCACCGACCGCGGTGTCGAGTGCTACGAGCGTCTGAAGGGCAAAGGCCCGACCGGTGCGACGGCGGTTCACCCATTGTCGACCGGCATCACGTTTGCGCTGACCGATAAGGCGCCGACCGACAAGATCCCAATCATCACCATGGGTTATGGTCGTTCCGAGTCGGCTGAAGGTCGTGTCTTCAAGTACAACTTCCCGATTGGCGGCACGTACTGGACCGCAGCCGATATTCTGGTGCAGCACATCGGCAAAAAAGAAGGTGGCCTGGACAAGCTGAAGGGCAAGAAAATTGCACTCATCTATCACGACTCGCCGTATGGCAAAGAGCCGATTCCGCTACTGGTCGAACGTGCCAAGATGCATGGCTATGAACTGCAACAGATCGCAGTGACCCATCCCGGCGTTGAGCAAAAAGCCGCTTGGCTGCAGGTGCGTCAGAGCAAGCCTGACTACGTATTCCTGTGGGGCTGGGGTGTCATGAACTCAACCGCCCTTAAAGAAGCAGTAGCGACCGGCTTCCCGCGCGACAAGATGTACGGTGTCTGGTGGGCGGCGGCTGAGCCAGATGTATTGCCAGCGGGTGAAGGCTCCAAGGGCTATCAGGGACTTAACTTCCTGGCGGGCGCAGGCCTGGGCAAGGCCCATCAGGACATTCTGAAACTCGTGCATGAAAAGGGCCAAGGCACTGGTCCGAAGGAAGAAGTGGGTACCGTGTTGTACAACCGGGGCATGGTTGCAGCAGCGATCAACGTCGAGGCGGTACGCAAGGCCCAGGAAAAGCATGGCAAGAAGCCGCTGACCGGTGAAGAGGCTCGTTGGGGCTTCGAGAATCTGGCGATTGATGCTGCACGTATCAAGGCGATCGGCTTTGAGGGCTACATGACGCCGATTTCAACTTCCTGCGCCGATCACATGGGCGGTAACGTGGCTCGTGTACACCAATGGGATGGCAAGAAGTGGAACTACGTGTCGGAGAACCTGGCCGCTGACATGCAGATCATCAAACCGATGGTCGATGCCGCTGCCAAGAAGTATGCCACCGAGAAGAAAATCGAGTATCGTGACTGCGCCAAAGACGCTGGCTGTTTTTTGAGTTGAGCTACAACGAGTCGCGGCGAGTCCGCGACTCGACTGTTTTCCCGGTACTAAAGTAGAACTACTTCGGATTGTGTATGAGCACCGCTTCCAGCACCGCGCTATTGGTCGTCAACGGCATTGAGGTCATTTACAACCATGTGATTCTCGTGCTCAAGGGAGTTTCGCTGACGGTGCCGCAGGGCAAGATTGTGGCGCTACTCGGCGGTAATGGTGCCGGCAAGACAACGACCTTGCGGGCTGTGTCGAATTTGTTGAAGGGCGAACGCGGTGAAGTCACCAAAGGTTCGATCTTCTACAAGAATGAAGCGATTGAAAAGCTGACGCCGGCCGATCTGGTCAAGCGTGGCGTCATACAAGTGATGGAAGGTCGCCGCTGTTTTGGCCACCTGAGTGTTGAAGAAAATTTATTGACCGGTGCTTACACCCGCGGCTTGTCGCGGGCCGACACCCTGGTCGAGCTTGAAAAGGTCTACCACTATTTTCCGCGCTTGAAGTTGCGCCGTACCTCGCAGGCCGGCTACACCTCGGGCGGTGAGCAGCAGATGACAGCCGTTGGTCGCGCGCTGATGGCCAAGCCGACGATGATCCTGCTCGATGAGCCGTCGATGGGATTGGCACCGCAAATCGTTGCCGAAATATTTGGCATCGTCAAAGATCTGAATGAACGCGAGAAGGTCAGCATTTTGCTGGCTGAACAAAACACCAACGTGGCGCTGAAGTACTCCGATTACGGCTACATCCTCGAGAGCGGTCGTATCGTCTTGGATGGCGTTGCGAAGGATTTGGCCGATAACGAAGACGTCAAGGAGTTTTACCTGGGCGTAGCCAAAGAAGGTCGCAAGTCATTTCGCGATATCAAATCGTATCGGCGTCGCAAGCGTTGGCTGTAGAGGGCAAGCGTAGACACAACCCGACCGAGGAAGCCCGCATGAAAGACATGCCTTTTTACGACGAGCTTGAGACACGTGCACCTGAAGCCCGCGAAGGCTCGTTAATGGCGCGCTTGCCCAAGCTGGTCGAACATGCGATGACCCAAGCGCCCGGCTGGGCTGAAACTCTGAAGGGTGTTGATGCAAAGTCGGTCTTTTCGCGCAAGGCGTTGGCGCAACTGCCGGTATTGCGCAAATCCGATTTGAAAGCGCTGCAGGAAAAAAATCCGCCGTTTGGCGGTTTGACGACGGTGGCGCCGGGTAGATCGGGGCATCTGTTCATGTCACCCGGCCCGCTGTTTGAACCTGAGGCCGCTCGCGACGATCCGTGGCGTACCGCGCGTGCCTTGTGGGCGGCCGGCATGCGGCCCGGCCATATCTTGCAAAACTGTTTTGGGTACCACATGACACCCGGTGCCTGGATGGTTGATGCGGCTGCCCGAAAAATCGGCTGTGCCGTGATTCCTGCCGGCATTGGTCAGACCGAGCAGCAAATTGACATCATTCGTGCGCTCAAGCCGGACGCCTATGTCGGTACACCTTCGTTTTTGCGCATCATTATTGAGAAGGCTCGCGAAGCCGGCGCTGATATCTCGAATTTGAAGAACGCCTTGGTCGGTGCGGAAGCCTTGCCACCGAGCCTGCGCGCCTGGTTTCTGGAGCAAGGCCTGCAGCGCGTGTTGCAGTGGTACGGTACGGCCGACATTGGGTTGATCGCTTACGAAACGTCGGCGTTGGAAGGCATGACGCTCGACGAAGATCTGATCCTCGAAATTGTCCGCCCTGGTACCGGTGACCCGGTGACCGATGGCGAAGTCGGCGAGGTGGTGATCACCAGCTTCACGCCTGAGTACCCGTTGATACGATTTGCAACCGGCGACATGTCGGCGGTGCTCTCAGGCATCTCGCCTTGTGGACGAACCAATACCCGTATCAAAGGTTGGCTGGGTCGCGCCGATCAAACTACCAAGGTTCGCGGAATGTTCGTACATCCGGGCCAGATTGCTGAAATCGTCAAGCGCCATCCGGAAATCAAGCGCGCCCGTTTGCTTGTCACGGGTGAAATGGCGAACGATCAGATGACGCTGCGATGTGAGTTGGTGGACGCTGCTCCGCCTGGCCTGGAAGCCCGGTTGGTCGAGACGATCCGCGACATTACCAAGTTGCGGGGCAACGTTGAAACGCTCACCCCAGGCAGCCTGCCGAATGACGGTAAGGTAATCGAGGACGCTCGCAAATACGAATGAGCGCGCCGGGTGAAAGTACTTACGATATGAATGAGCTTTCCTGCACTAGGTCCATCGGGATAACGGATCGCTAGCTTGACATTCTTTCATCGATGTATCTTAATGTGACTCGAAGGCAGCGGGTCGTGGGCGCGGACCTCAGGCTGGTTTAAATCACGCTCGCGGTATTGCTTCCTCACGCCTAGCGTGGTTGCGGCGCCTGGATCTTTGATTGAGATGCAAAGTATCGATGATCAGATTCTCCAGCCTGGCGCGCGACTCAGATCGTCCGACGCACGCCGTGTCGGTGAAGTGCTGGGCTTTCTCGGCCAGGGCGGTCAAGGGGCCGTCTACAAGGTTCAGTTTTCGAACCAGACCCTGGCGCTGAAGTGGTACCACGAGCAGTATCTGGAAGCCGATCGGGGCTTGATTAAGAGGCTCACCAAAGCGATTGATCGCGGCGCGCCGGATGCGCGCTTTCTGTGGCCTTTGGAGCTGGTGTACATCGATGGCCGCGCCAGCTTCGGCTACCTGATGCCGCTTCGCAGTGCCGCCTGCGTCGGCATGATTGCCCTGCTCGCCCCACCTGCCGAGCGAGTGGTTCTGCCGCTAAAAAAGCGTATGGCCCTTTGTTTGAATATCGCGCGCAGTTTTTACGCCTTGCATGCGCGTGGGTTTTGTTATCAAGACGTCAATTTCGGCAATATCTTCCTATTTGAGCGCACCGGCGAGGTGCTCATTTGCGATAACGATAACGTCAATATCGACGGCGCTGATGCCAGCATCTATGGCACCAAAAAGTTCATGGCACCGGAGGTCGTACGGCGCGACGCTCTGCCCAATACCCGAACCGATCTGTATTCAATGGCGGTGATGTTTCACTATGTGCTCATGGGCTGGCATCCGCTGGAGGGCGCGCGTGAGTACGCGATCGATCTGCTCAGCCCGGACGACGAACTGAAAATTTATGGCAGCGAGCCACTGTTCATCTTCGATCAATTCGATTCAAACAACGCGCCGGTCTTACCCTACCACGGCAGTATTGTGAAGCGCTGGCAATCGTTGACACCGCAGCTTCGGGAACTGTTTCATCGTTCGTTTGAACAGGGCCTGGCCGATCCCTATGCGCGGGTGGTTGAAAGTGAGTGGATTGGTCTGTTTGAATCGCTCGAGAACGCGACTTTTGAATGCTCGCAATGTCATTACGAGCATATCGCTACCGTCACAGAGGCGGGTGCCTCAGCTAATTCCAGCGCCGCGATGCTGCATTGTGTGCACTGCGCCAGTTCGATCAGGGTACCGGCCTTGCTAAAGATTGGGCGCCGACTGTGCGTGCTCGAACAGGAGCGCGTCATCCCGAAAAATATCCTCAGTAACCAGCCGTCACCAAGCTGGCAGAGCAGCGGCATTGTCGAGCGTCATCCATATCGTGAAGGGGCGACCGGGATTCGTAATCTGTCCGAGTCGGATTGGCGCGTAACACCGCCGGATGAGGAAGTCATCGTCGTCAGGCCAGGTGAAACCGTCGGCATTTTGCACGGTTTGAAGATTGATTTCGGTGGCCAGGTTGGCCAGATTTTTGCTTGACTGACAAGATGAGCTCCGGGTCCGCCAATCAGGGTGCTGCGCCAGTAACTAGTCCATGGCAAGTGTTCGGTTATTCGCAGATCGGCAGTGCGCACCTGCGGCTCGGAACGATCAATCAGGATTGTGTCGATTGGCGCAGCGGCTCACACGGCCAAGGATTTGTCGGTGCCGTGGCCGACGGCCATGGTGCCCCGCCGTACTTTCGCTCCGACATCGGCGCACAACTGGCGGTACAGTCGGCGCTTGAATGTCTGGAGCGTGTGCTGCAACGTCACTCGAACAACACGGCTGTTGGCAAGGACGCAAGCACGGCGATTGGTCGTTCAATCGGCATCGATATTGAAAACCGATGGAATGAGCTGGTTCGTACTCATCTTCTGCACAATCCGCACGCGGCCCATGAAGAGCCGGCGGGCGTCAGACCCTACGGAACTACCCTGGTTGCCGCTGCGGCGTCATCGCGCTGGCTGGTGACCGCACAGCTCGGCGATGGCGACACCTACCTGGGTTTTGCCGGCCAAGCGCTGCAACGGATTGATGCTTCACAAGATCTTTTTCAAGGCGAGCAGACCTTGTCGCTGTGCCTTCCACAGGCTGCGCAATATTTCACGATTCAGCTCATTGATCTGGACTGGGCGTCGAGCCAGCCGGACTTTCTGGTTCTGAGCACCGACGGTGTCGGCAAATCGTTTCCCAGTGCGGCTGGCTATGAGAGAGCGCTGACGCAGTTCCGCGAACTCTGCATGAGTCCGTCGAATCGCTTTGAGGAAGTCTCAACGCAGATTCCGGGCTGGCTCAACGAAGTCAGTCAGCGCGGCAGCGGCGACGATGCCACCTTGTTGATGGCGATGCGCAAGGCGCAATCCGATGTTTGGTAACACCTACCTGGGGAGAAAAACGTGAGTGACTCAAGACCGCCCGTCGATTTGCCGCCAACGCCGAAAGGCTTGCAGCAGCCGATGAACTCTGAAGTAATCCCGTTCAAGTCGACCAAGATCAACATCAAGAAGAGTCCACTGCTGTTTGCAGTCGTGGCGATCGGCGTCATGACGCTATTGATGTTCAATCAGCTCAGCGGCTTTCATGAGTCGGGCAGTACCGCGCCGATCTTCATGTTTGTGCTGGTAGCGATTGCGGCCATTCTGGTGTGCATGTTCGCGTTCATGTACATCTACTCGAAATCCGACAAGCCTCTGTGGGCCTTTGCGTTTCCGGTGGCGCTGCTTTATGCGATCTTGATGACACCATTGTCGCAGCCTTTTTTCTTCATCTTTCGCGAAATCTTGCCGGGTAATTTCAAACCGGAGATGAACGTCTCGATTGTGCAGACTTTTGTTTCCATGCTGTTTGGCGCTGGCTTGATGGAGGAATTGATGAAGGCCTGCCCGATGTTGATCGGCGCTTGGCTGACTCTAAAGTCCGCGCAATGGAAACCGAAATTACCCCCTGCCTTGTATGAAGGCCTGCGGGTCAGGAGTCCGCTCGATGGATTGCTGATGGGCGTTGCTGCGGGTGCAATGTTTATCTTTCTCGAAACCGGGATGCAGTATTCCGGCGGTGCCATTTTGAAGACCACCGATCCGGTCGCGATCATCGGCAGTCTGATGCTGATGGTGCCGCGAACTATGGGCGGTGTGATTGGTCATATGGCCTGGGCCGGTATTACTGGTTACTTTATCGGTCTGTGTGTGCTGCGTCCGCAGTTGCCGAAAACCACCGTCCTCTGGGCCTGGCTGGCGGCCTCGGTGCTACATGCCACCTGGAACACCGTCGGTGCCGGTGGATTGGGCAGCCTGCCGATGTACGTGTCAGCGGTGCTCACTGCGATTTTGTTCGTTTCGTGCTTCCTGAAGGCGCGCCAACTGGATCAACAATTGGGTGCGAGTCGTGAGTCATTTGGCTCGATCGTTGTCGATATCAATGAGCTCGCCGCGAAGGCTAAAGCAGGCGTTGTGCCCTCTGCTGCGCCATCCGCGCCGACCGCCGCAGCCAAGGTCGCCACGCCGCCGAAATTTGAATCACCGCAATCACCGCAGCCCGTCGCGGCGGGCATCGCCGACGGAGTACGCGCCGATCGTTATGTGCTGCGCCTGGATGGGCTTAACTTTGAGCTGCGGGCTGGCCAAGCAGTTGACTTCAAGGGCCGGTTGCCGGGACTGCAGGGGCTGGCGGCCGAAGTCACGACCCATCCGACCAATCCGACCATGCTCGGACTCAGGAATCTCGGCTCGGCCGCCTGGCAAGTCACCATGCCGAATCTGTCCGTGCAATCGGTTGATCCGCAGCGCAATGTACGACTGGTGGCTGGCATGCGCATCGAGTTTTCGACCGGTACAATCGGTCATGTTGCGGAGGGATCATGAGTCCTGCGTCGCCAATGCCGGATTCGAAGCGGGCGCTTGATATTGGACTAGAGCAGATTGCCCGCCGACAACTGCATGTGGTGTTGTTGCTGGACTGTTCAGGCTCGATGCAGGGTGAGAAGATCGCCTCATTGAATTATGCGATTCGATCGGCCTTGCCCGAGTTGCGACAGGTCGCGCGCGAAAATCCCGAGGTTACCGTGTTGCTGAGCGCGCTGTGTTTCGGTTCCACCGCCTATTGGCACATTCAAACACCGACGCTGATTTCCGAAGTCGAGTGGTCCGACATAAAAGCGGGCGGCGAAACTTCGCTCGGCGCAGCGCTGGAACAGACGGCGGTCATGTTACGAACCGCCACTGAAAACGCCCGACTTTTGCCGCCGGTGATCGTACTCGTTTCCGATGGTTTTCCGACCGATGATATTGAAACCGGATTTCGACTGTTCTTCGCCGAGAAGGCTGCGTTGGCTGCGACCCGGGTGTCGATCTCGATCGGCGAGAACGTTGATATGAATATACTTGAGCGCTTCATGGATGCGCCGGGCGCTCACCTAAAGCCACTGCAAGCGAACAGCGCGCCCGATCTGGTTCGTCATATCAAGTGGGCCACCACGGTACCGGTGAAATCAATCTCATCGCCAGCGCTCGAGCCTGATCCGAAGCAGCGTCTGGCCAACGAAGTCGAGCAGCAGAATCGCGTCAACTCGAAGTTTGTCTGGTAGTACGAGCAAACACGCAACGCCTGAACAAGCAACGCCTGAACAATCAAAAATACTCAGCAACGGAGATCACTCATGGCGACCGAAGCCTTCGACCGAATCGCGGAAGTACTCAAGGAAGCCGGCAAACGATACCCAAAAGATGCCTTCACTGAACGGCGTCGATTAAGCGGCTTGCTCGCCGACCATATTACCGACGCCGACAGCGAGATTCGGGTGGTCATGAATGCGATTCAAGATGGTGCCACCGAGCAACTACTGCAGGCACCGGCCAATGAACTGGGGTTGCATATCAATCGACTGGCCAGCAAACTGGAGCGCGCCTGGGGCTTGAAACCGGAGATCGCCCTGCTGGCGATTCAGGCCTGCGCCTACGCGGTGGGTCGGGCCGAATTGCCGTCGAAGTCCAGCCTTGCTCCGTCGGTGACTCAGGCCGCTGCGGGACCAGATGACTGGCTGGGGATGACCCAGGTGGTGAACCCGGTCTCCATCCAGCCGCCCCCGGCTGACGTATCGAAACAGGTTGTCCCGACGGTGTCGAACGGTGCGCTACAAGATTGGTTCAAGAGCAATCAGAAGCTGGTGATGGGCGGTGCGGCGGCGGCTGTCGCTGCGTTTTATTTTATCGGTCAAGATCCGTCCCCGCCGCCACAGCCGCCACGACCTCCGCAACCGCAACAACCCCAAGCTCCGCAACCGCAGCCACAGCAGCCACAGCAGCCCGGTGTTCAGCCGCAGCAACCACAGCGGCCGGCACCTGGGTCCGGCGGCAGTCCGAATCAGCCGGCGCAGGGTCGGCAAATGGCTTGGTATGACGATAACAATATGAAGTGGGATGTATCGATGAGCAACACAGGTGCTTTTTCAGGCCGCGGCGTTTATCAAGGCAACAGCTTTGTGATGCGAGGCGAGGTTGCCAACAACGCTGTGACCTACCAACTCTTTGATAACGCCAACCGACAGATCGGCAGCGGCAGCGGTACTGTCGATGATGCCCGACACTTGAGCATTACCTCCACCGACATGAATCGCCGAACTATTTACTCCGGCAAGATTCATATTGATCACCCGCCGGGCAGTTAATGGGAGG
>JANORY010000029.1:0-1290 GCA_031415535.1 Burkholderiales bacterium
GGCATCGTAGCGAATGTCCGGGTTGAGGTCATGAAGGAATGAATAGGCATTTTCATAGAAAGCCGTTTCCGTCCATTCAGACACGTTGCCAGCCATGCAATAAAGGCCATAATCGTTCGGGTAATAGCCATCGGCCTTCACCGTGTACTGGCCACCATCTTCCGGGTAATTGCCGCGACCAGGCTTGAAGTTTGCCAAAAGGCAGCCTTTTGCGTTGCGAGTATAATACGCTCCCCATGGATACGGGGTGAGGGCGCGACCACCCCGAGCGGCATATTCCCATTCGTGTTCGGTTGGAAGACGGAATTCTTCGGTATTGACTTCGCCCTTGTCGCCAGCCCGGTACATGTCCCAGATTTTGGTACGCCAGTGGCAAAACGCTTTTGCTTTTTTCCAGTCCACGCCAACCACTGGGTAGTCGTCGAAAGCCGGGTGCCAGAAATAATTCCGCGCCATCGGCTCATTATAGGAATACGAGAAATCGCGAATCCAGGCGAGCGTGTCGGGATAAATGGCCACTTTCTCCTTTTTGATGAACGACGTGCGGTTGCTGTTGCGGTCGTGTGCCGCACGCTGCCAGTCATACCACTGCATTTCGTACACAAATTTGCGCGGGTCAAGCTCTTTTTTGCCGTTGAAACGCTCCCCTTCCGAATAATACATATCCTGAAGTTCTTCCGAGCTTTCGACATAATCCAGATCCTGTTCCCAGTCGATTTGTTGTTGGCCATCTTCATTGTCCGTGAAATGGTCAAGTGCCGAGTGGGCCAGCGAATCCGTTACCCAATACACGAACTGACGGTATTCATTGTTGGTAATTTCAGTATCGTCCATAAAAAAGCCCTGAATCGAAATCGATTTGGGCCTTTGAACGAGCGCACTGTTTACATCCGCGTCGCCACCTCCAATATGGAGCGTGCCGGAGGGGATGTAAACCATGCCATAAGGGTTGATACCATTCCACTTCGGACGGTCGAGAACGCCAATCAATTGGCCATCTTCTTTGCGTCCGCAGGAGGCTGCGGCGATAACCAGCAGCAAAACGAAGGAGAAATGCAGTCTTTTCATGTGAGCACCCGTGTTATACAAACTAATTAATGATTTTGCCGTTGTTTAAGCGGCGGTGAAGATAGAGCTTCGGATTATTCAGCAAATACTGTTTGGTTTAAAATTCGGGGAGTACCTCTTTTTGCAAATCCACGTCAAATCAAAACGTTTTTTGCAAATCCGGTTGGCATGTTCGCCCGTTTTTTTAACGAAAACCCGCTTCGCCGGTCAATATCTATCGCG
>JANORY010000030.1:0-4109 GCA_031415535.1 Burkholderiales bacterium
ACCACCGGTGCTGTGACCAGGTCATAACGCTCAAACGCCTGCGCCGCCTCCTCGAGATCGTCGAGCGCCTGCAAGGTCAGCACCTCGCGCTTCATGACCGACTCGACCATCGTGTCAGGCTCGTTGACCAGCACCCGGTCGAGCGGCAATGAACCCTTCAGCACTTCATTGCGATCAACCACAAAAATTTGATCGGTATGATCGGGTAGCTTCTCAAAGCGGCGCAGGTAGCGCAACACCGCTTCCAGCGAGACATCTTCGCGCACCGTTACCAGATCGAAGTCCATCCGTGCGCCGACCGAGTTCTCCGGGAACGACATGACCGCGCGCAGTTGCTCACGTTCCTCCTGAGTCAAGCCCTGGCGGACTTCCTCGACTACATCATTCGGAAGATCGGGTGCCAAATCGGCAATTTCGTCGGTATCGAGTGACTCGACCGCATCAACCAGTTCATCGCGATCCATCGAGGCGATCAAGGTCTCGCGCACCGAGTCTGAGACCTCCAGCAGGATTTCGCCATCGCGCTCGGCTTTCACCAGATCCCAGACGATCATCCGGTCATCGAGGGGCAGCGCTTCGAGAATATAGGCAATATCGGCCGGATGCACATGATCGAGTCGGTTGCGCAGTTCGGTCAGTGCCTGCCGATGCACCAATTGTTCGACCAGATTGGGCCGGGCCTGATACGGGTCGTGCTGCTGGCGATGCGTCAGCTCGAGTACCAAGTTGTGCCGCGCCAGCATTTCCTGGACCTCGCCCAAGGCGCGCGACGCGGCCTCCGGATCGCGCGGCAACGCGGACTCGGAGAAATCGTCGGCACCCAGTTTAGGGACCGTGAAGATGTCGTGATCGGCCATCCCTTAATTGTAAAGGTCAAGCACACAAACCCGGTTGTCAGGGCGCGTCGACCTCACCCATACCGCGCAGAATCATCGCCGCCCGTCGGGCCAGATAAGGCGAGTTCCGGTTGCGATCAAAACTTCTGGGCTGCGGCAACATGGCTGCCATGCGCGCGCTCTGCGCCGCCGACAATCGGCCGACATCGATCGAAAAATAATGCTGGGCACCGGCGCGCGCGCCAAACACACCGTTACCCCATTCCGCCACGTTCAGGTAAATTTCCAGAATGCGGCGCTTCGACATGGCAAATTCAATCATGTAGGTAATGATGAGTTCCTGCGCCTTGCGCCAGTAACTTCGACTACCGGAGAGAAACAAGTTCTTGGCCAACTGCATGGTGATGGTAGAACCGCCGCGCACCACCTTGCCCTTCTTCAGATTCTGCAGGTAAGCGGTCTCGATGGCGTCCCAATCGACACCCTCATGTTCGCTGAAGTTGGCATCTTCGGCAGCGATCACGGCGCGCTTTAAATGCGGCGAGATTTGATCGTAGGCAACCCACTGGTGGGCCAGGCGTGCGTTTGGATCACGCCGCTGCATCTGCTCCAGTTGCGCCTGCATGAACGCACTGTTGGTCGGATTGTTCTTGCTCCACCACAGCACCCAGCCGAAGAACCAGAGTTGCATCAGGAACACGGCGCTGAAGGCGAGCAGCAACAGTGTGCCGATCCAGCGCACGATGCGTCTCACAGCGCCTCGCGGTCCAATTGATCGCGCAAGCGGCGATAGACCGTTGCGGTGTCCGGTCGAACGCCACGCCAGATCCGGAACGATTCGGCAGCCTGTTCGATCAACATGCCCAGGCCATCGCTGATCTGCGGGCAGCCCGCGTCACGCGCTTGTTGCAGGTAGACGGTCGGCTGAGCGGCGTAGAACATATCGTAGGCCAGCCGGGCGCGTCCGAACACCGCCGCCGGCACTGGCAGACGCTCCTCGCCCAAGCCACTGGAGGTGGCATTGATTACGACATCAAAAGCAGCCGGTCGTACGGCTTCCAGATCTGCGAAATTGATCGCTGTCAGCCGCGCATCAGCGCCGTGTTGTGCCAGGCTCTGGGCCTTGTCGAGGCTACGATTGCAGATCAGGATTGAGCTTACCCCGGCATCGAGCAGCGGCTGCAAAACGCCGCGACTCGCCCCGCCCGCCCCCAGCAGGAGGATCGATTGGCCGCTCAGTGCCAAGCCAAGGCGCTGTTGCAGATCATTGACCAGGCCGATACCATCGGTGTTATCGCCCAGCACGACGCCGTCCGCAAAGCTCAGGCAATTCACCGCACCGGCGGCCAGCGCGCGCGCACTGCGACCTTGCGCATAGTCGAAGGCCTGCAACTTGAACGGCACGGTCACATTCAAGCCGCGATACGAAGCATCGCGACGCAGCGCATCGAGTACCGCCGGGAACTGCCCGATCGGCACCAGCAAACGGTCATATTCCAAGTGCTCGCCGGTCTGTTCGGCGAACCATTGGTGAATCGCCGGGGAGCGGCTGTGGGCGATCGGATTGCCAATCACGGCATACCGGTCGGGGCTACTCATTTCGGTTTGAAGGCCTCGGTCTGCAAGCCCTCACGCGTGAAATTCCAGGTCCGCACGATTTGCAGGATATCGCCCTGTCGCGCCATTTCCGGCGAAAACCTCGGGTAGGGTGCGCCCGAGAAAACGATCTGCCGAACCGCTTTGTTCAACACCTCGTATTTCGAACGTTTGTTCAAGATCACATCGACCACGTTGCCGGTCTTGTCGATTTCGACGGTGCAAATCAGCGAATCGTAAAACTTGCCACGGGCATCGGGCGGATAACGTTCGGTGCCGATCCGCTCGATCCGATCGGCCCAGTCATCGACGTAAACCGCGTACGCGACGCCCTTGGCATTAACGCCATAAGTCAAGCGCTTCGGACGCTTGTTGTAGTCGCTGATCTGCTTGTCAATTTGCGCCTGCATTCGCGCGATGACCTGGTTGATCTCCTCATCGGCCTCAGTTAGCAAGGTGGTCGGCGGCGTCTCGGCCGATTTCTTCTCCGGCGCAACGTAACTCTGCGGACCTTTCGCCAACTCCAGCAGGCGGCGCTGCTCTTCCTCAAGCTTCGCCACCCGACGGGTGGTTCGCAACAGATCGTTGCCGTCTTCGATTCGAGGTTGCGCCGGTAAGGGCGAGCGAGCCCGGCCCTTGTCGCGATCACCACCGCCCTCCATGTCAACCTGCGCGACCACCTCCGGTTTAAGCGGCTTGGTATCCGTTCGAGCGTTCAACAGTACTACTTCGATCTGCGATTCCACCGGCGCATATTTCAGTGGCAAGGGCGGCGCGAAGCGCAACATCATCAGGAACGCATGCAGTACGATTGAAACGGCAATGCCAACCGACAGCGGATCGTGACGCCACATCCTGCTAGCGCTGGCCAGACTACCCTGCGCGATCCGCATGAACGGTTGCCGCCACGGTCGCTGAAAATCCATCGTCACGCCAACCCGCCCCTGGCGGCGGTCGCAGCGCGATCAGTATCAACGGTATCAACCGTATCGACCGAATCGATCGCCGCGGCGGATTCGACATCAGCCTCAGAAGAATCCGCTGCGACGCCATCGGCTGATTCGACCGCTGCGACCGCTGCCACGGCGGGCTGTGTACCCTCCTCCGTCTCCCCCTCCACGCCCTCTTGGCTGTCGAGCGCTTCGATCGCGGCGTTACTGGCGACGCCGATAAAGCGTGCGCTCAGGTCCAGTGCGACCAGATCGCGCTCCATGACTTCAACCACAATTCTGCGTCCGGCCGCCAGTTCAGGCATTTGCGGCAGGCGGAAATAGAACGGTGCATCGGCCAGCCGCAGCAGATCTTCACGCACCACGACCGCCTCGATGCGCATCAGTTGGTTCTGTTCCAACCAGCGTAAACACCAGTAACGTTCCATACGGGTTTGAAAATCGGCATAGGCGGTGTAGCGCGCATCGAACGCGGACATCAGCCCGAACAACTCCGCGTCCTTGCCATCGAACGGCGGTTTTTGCTGCTGAAGCAGTGCAATCACCTGGCGTTGATTAACCAGATCGACATAACGGCGCAGCGGCGATGACGACCACATGTACTGCGCGACGCCCAAGCCTTGATGCGGCAACGGGTAGGTGCTGGTTCGTACCCGACCGGCTTGCTGCGAGCGATAAATGCCCGGAATTTGATGCTCGGCCAGCAACTTGCCCCATTCGCTGTTGA
>JANORY010000031.1:0-2977 GCA_031415535.1 Burkholderiales bacterium
CGCTTCAACGTTTTTCGCAGATCGTCCTTGGTGACGTTGATGACGCGAATCTTCAGCATTTCATCGGTTTCGGTGTTGTTCACCAAGTAGGACAGGCCGCGCCAGGCGCTTTCGAGTTTCTGAAACTCCTCGTGATGAATAATCTGATTGACCTGATCGGACAGCCGACGGTCGAGCTCGGCGATGATCGACTGAATCGACGCGACGACGTCGCTGCCGATCAATTGGGTGTTTTCAAGCGCTTGGGCGGCGAGCGTCTTGACAGCGCCTTCAACGGCTGACTTGGCGTCATCAGTCTTAGGTTTGAACTCTTTGTTCAAGAGCTTCGAGAAGTCGCTGAACTCGGTAGTACCGGGGGCGCCTTGTTTGTCGGTCTGGGCCATATTTGATTACTCCTGTTTAGTATCGTGAATGCCGCTGCGTCGAGGCGTTCAGCCCTCGGTTGGTTTGGCCTGGGCAGCCAACGATTTCATGAGTTCTGGATCGGCCAAAAGTTTCTCGACCAGATTCTCGGCCCCCGTTTTACCGTCCATGTAGGTAATCAGGTTCGATAATTGCTCGCGCGCTTCCAATAATTTTCTGAGTGGCTCCACTTTGCGCGCGATGGCGTCGGGCGAAAAGTCATCCATGCTCTCAAAGGTCATTTCAACGGCAATATTTTTATTCTCCTCACCGGACAGAGTGTCCTTCGCGGCAAATTGAACACGCGGTTTCATCGCCTTCATTCGGGCGTCGAAGTTATCAACGTCGAAATCCTGAAACTTGCGATCTGCGACCGGAGGCAGCGGGTTGTCCGGGTCCTGCTTGCCGGAAAGATCGGCCAGCACGCCCATGACGAACGGTAACTGTACTTTCTTTTGTGCGCCAAACAGCTCGACGTCATACTCGATTTGAACCCGGGGTGCGCGATTGCGAGCGATGAATTTCTGTCCTTGAGCCACGATGTACTCTCCTATTCGGAAGGGTTGTTGCGATTAGTACCAGCAATATTCTCGATATTAGCCAACGCTTCCGGCGCCATGTCCTTGACGATATCGAGGAAGTTCATGCTCAGCAAACGTTGCGCGCGGCGGATCAGTAGCGGTGCCGGATTGCTGGGTTCATTCATTTCGAGGTATTGGCAAACGCGCTCGAGTACCTCAACGGCGTCGCTGCGGCTGCGAATGCCACCGCTTGACGGGCCGATACCCTGACCCAGGTTGGTTGCGCCGGCCACCCCCGGAGGGTCACTCGCCGATGGGCCAATGTTGACTTGCGTGACTTGATCGAAAAAATCGGCTAACGGTTTTAGTACCTGGGTGATCGGGCGAAAATCCGGCGCGCGATGGCTGCCAACTTGTTCGTTCAGTGCGTTACCCAGCGCGGTAATGGCCACCAGCGCGTCGCGCGCATGATTTTGGGCGTCGGTCTTGGCGGCTTCAAAAATCATTGAGCGCAATTCGCTCTGCGAGTAGGCTGCGTCACCGCCGCCGGACTCTGCCGGCACGAGACTGCCCAGCGCCTGCCGTACGGTACACGCTATGCCTCGGGCGCTAATCCAGGTGGCCGATCGCAACTCGGGCAAACCGTCGAACACACCGGTGAGCGGCGCAAACGCGTTCAGCCGCATGGTCGGATCGTGGTCGTCGTCGGCATCGAGCTTCGGATGCAGGTCGTCCCAGAGTTCGTCGACCACGCCGCGTAACAAACCGTAGCCAAGTGCTGCGCCGACGATCCCGCGCAGTGCCACCAGGCTGCGCGATTGATTGACCAGCACCCTGAGATCACGGGTGCGCTGATTGAGCGACTCGCAATGCTCGAGCAGCGCCTTCCAGGCGGGTCCTTCGGCCGCCACCAGGGTGTCGCCGAATTGCTGCTCCTTCTTGCCGCGCACCAGCGTTTCCATTTCCAGAAACTCGGGATCGTATTCGAGGTCGGGGCCGCAGCGGTGCTCACCGTCGAGCGCCGCCAGCGTTCGCATATCGCTCATACGGTCTCCGGATTGAGCAACAAAAAAGGCCAGCCAGTGCAATGCATATTATCGGACTTTGTATCTAATCGGAGGGGTTAGTGAGCGGCTTTTTTGGTATGAGCCGGCGGGCGATTTCTTCAATCTGAAACTGCGCCGCGCCGTAGGCTTTATTACAGGCTGACTGCGCGCTCGGGCAACGCAGATCGCCTGCGAACAGAGCCGCCGGGTCCTCAGACTGCTCATAGGCCAGTGCCGCAGCGGCCAGATCGAACTTGCCGAAATCGCGCGTCAGCTTTAACCCGGCGGCATTGAAGTCACGCTCGGTTTCACTGGCGATCGCCAGAAATCGAGTAGTACCGGGCGGGCCGCCCGATTGAATTGGCCAGCTCTTGCGGGGCAGCGACATTGCCTCGCCTGCCGTGAGCTTGTTGTTGCGATCCTTGCCATTCGGAAAGATCATCCACCAATCGCGGGTGTCCGAGCCCAGCATGAAGATGTAAAGAAAGCCGGCGCGCTCCGAGCGAATTGCGAGCCGAATGAAATCTTTGTCAATCTCAACCGTTTGCGGCGAGGCCTGGCCGGTCAGCGGCCAATCGGGTGAACGAGCCTGATAGAGCAGATCGTTGACCACGGCGGGAGAAAATGCTTGCTTCGCAGATGTCGGCGACGGCGACGGCGACGGTGCTGGTGATGGCGGAACCGTTTGCGGCGACGGCGGTGACGATGACGGTGGCTGCGAACTACCGGGCGCGTTAGTGTCGACAACCGGATTATTGCTGATTGTTCCTGATGTCGCTTGAGTGCTCGTTGCGACGGGTTTTGGTTTTGCGCCCGCCGATTTGGTACTTTGCGACGCCGAGTTAAAAAGATACCAACCAATGCCGCCAGCGAGTGCGAGGACAAGCAGCAATCCCGGAATCATCAACCAGCCATACGCCGGCCGGCGAGTCGTAGCAATAGCCTGGTCTTGCGCGATTTTGGCGGTTTGGTCCAGTCGAGGCTGTTGCACGCTGGCTGGCTGCCTGG
>JANORY010000032.1:0-1264 GCA_031415535.1 Burkholderiales bacterium
GAAAAATTTTGCGGCGGCTTTGCAGGCTTTGCAGACAGTTGAATTTACCGACTCCGGCTACGCGCTCGGCGCGAAAATTATTCAGTTGAAAAGCTGGTTTGCGCTCGGCGAGGAGGAGGCCTTGTTTTCGCTCCTTTTTTCCACCCAAAAATGGCTCGAACGGCAAACGAAAATGCCGGTTTACGGCAAGCGAGCGAACCTGAATTTTCTGCGGCTGCTGCGGCCCATTTTTCAGTTGAAAAAAGGGGCCGAAAGCCGCAACCTCACGCCCCGCGTGCTGCAAAACCGGCTGAAAAAGTGGAAAGAAAAACTGGCCCGAACGGAGCCGTTGGCGAACAAGGACTGGCTGGTAGAGTTGGCTGAAAACTGACCGGTTGGAACGCAGATTTTTATGATTTTTATGATTAACGCTGATTTTTCAATAAAAAATCAGCGTAAATCAGCCCTATCATAAAAATCAGCGTTCCATTTGAATTCAAAGTTTCTGAATGATTTCAATCAATTTCTGCGCGTTCAGCTTGTTCGAATATTCGGTTTCGAGCATCCGGCGGCGTTCCTCGATTTTGCTTTGCTCGAACGGCGCGGTCAAAATGGCCTCGATGGTTTGCCGGATTTGCGCCGCCGAATTTCGCACAAAACAGAGGCTTGCAAGGCCGGTTCCACTCACCATTTTATCGTTGACGATGCAGAAACGACCCCGAAAAAGGGCGTTCACGAGTTTCAGTTTCATGCCCGCCCGCTGGAAGGAAACGAGCAGATTTATGTGTGCGTCGTGCAGCAGTTTGTTCATCGCCCGTTCATCGGGGTTTTCGACGAGGCGCACGTTTTCATGCTGTTCGACGAGCATTTTCAGCCGGTCGGAGGGGTCGAGACCCGCGATGACGAAGGGGATGTCCGTCTCCGCAAAAATTTCCTGAATCAGCCAGATGGCCGCCCGTTCGTTGTCGGCGACGCTCAATTTTCCATGAAAAAGGACGTATTCGCCGCGCCCGGTCGGGCTTTCAACCTGCTCGTTCGGGTGAAAAACGGGGACGTAATAAGTCGATGGTTTGATTTCTTTGAAATACGCCTCGTCGTCGGTCGAAATGGTGATAATCTGGTCGGCGTGCAGCACGACGCGCGGCTCAATGCGCTGCAATTTGACGGACTCGATGAAAAAATAGACTTTTTGCAGTACGTCGTCTTCGAGCTCGGCGAGGTTGGCGTAATACTGCCACTCGATGTTGTGCATCCGCACGATTTTGTGGCGGCGGCGGAGGCTCGA
>JANORY010000033.1:0-6465 GCA_031415535.1 Burkholderiales bacterium
CCCCCCTGCACCCCCCGCGGATCGATTCACATAAGCCTCCAGGACCACGTCAAGGACGCAAACCCATCACCCCAAAGGAGCTTCCCATGAAGTGACCACACGCCACTCAGATAAAATAAATGCTACGCAACACCGACCACACAGCGCCGGTCACAATCGCCGAAACCGGTGGTCACGATACCGAAACGCTTGGCCACGTTGTTCCGTGACGCTCGGTCACGATAGACCGAAATCATCGGTCACATTCGCCGAAATACGCACTGCCCTTGAAACTTTGCCGAGTGTCCTCATGTCCGTAAAAATAAAGGGAAACACATGGGTGCAGTCGACGGCTTCCTGCTGGACGCTTATTCTCAAACCGTCAGCGATGTCGTTGATCGGGTCGGGCCGAGCGTGGCGCTCGTCAAAACCGCGCTGCCCGGCTCGCGGCGCTCGGGTCAGGGTTCGGGTTCGGGCTTTTTGTTCACCCCTGACGGTTATGTGCTGACCAACTCGCACGTCGTGCGTGCCGGGCAAGAGGCGAAGCAAGCGCAACCCAAAGGCAAGTGGCAGGTTTCGCTGGCAGATATGCGCGAGTTCGACGCCCGCTGGGTCGGCGACGACCCGGACTCGGACTTGGCGGTGCTGCACATCGATGGCCGATCTCAAGGCGCGCTCACGCACGCCACATTGGGGACTTCGAAATCGCTCAAACGCGGCGAAATCGCGATTGCGATCGGCAACCCGTTTGGTTTCGAGCACACGGTCACCTCCGGTATCGTCAGCGCGCTGGGGCGAAGCATGCGCGCCAGCACCGGCCGTCTGATCGCTGATGTCATTCAAACCGATGCGGCATTAAATCCCGGTAATTCGGGTGGCCCGCTGTTAAATAGCCGCGCGCAGGTCATTGGTGTGAACACCGCGCTGAATCGCGGTGCGCAATCGATTTGTTTTGCGGTGGCTATCGACATCGCCAACTGGGTGATTCCACAACTGCTGCAGAGCGGCCGAGTGCGACGTGGATACCTGGGACTGGCCGGCAACAACTTCACGATCGATCGGCGCATTCAGGTCGGCTTCGAGCTCAAGCAGAGTGCCGGCGTTCGCGTGCAATCAGTTGAAGCCAACAGTCCGGCGCAGAACGCTGGTGTTCGGGTTGGCGATATACTCGTCGGCATCGATGGCGTGACTATTGACTCTATCGACGCGTTGCATCAGGCGCTCGGATTCGAGCGGATCAATCGGCACTGCATGGTCAAGCTACTGCGGGGCTCGAAGTCTTCGCAGCCGATTTTTCTGGGTATTGCGCCGATCGAGCGAACTGGTGGTTGATGAAATCGAACCTATTGAACGCTCCTGCCAGTCCAGGGCCGATGGCAATCGGCGAGGGTAGCGCTTGACACAATTGCAAGGCCACACGAAGATTCGAGCGGCACGAAGTAACGTGTTGCGATATTAATTTTTTATGCCCAATCTTACAATTGCGCTAGACGAAGCCGTCATTCGCAGCGCTCGTATGCGTGCGATTAGCGAAGGCACGTCGGTCAGTGCAAAAGTGCGAAAGTTCCTGGCACATTATGCGCAAAGAGATTCCAGTCAAACGGCTGGGCAAGGTTTTTGGATGTGGCCTGCTAAAGCCGAGTCAACAGTGAGGGTGCGTCCTGGACTCGAGAAGATGCCTATGACCGCAATTACCCTGGCGCGGAGCGTCAGGACGGGCCTTAAACGTTGATCACCTTCTTTGATAGCAGTATTTTTGTTTGTGCCTTGGATTTATCGGAGCCCGACAAGGGGTTCAGGGCGATCGCGCGCATCGAGCAGGGTCGAACCGAGGGTAAGGTTGCGCTGATTCTCGAAGCCGCTGTGCGAGTCGATGCCGATCGACTGGTTTCAGAAGTCGGGCAACATGGGCGGCGCTTTGGAAAACTGAGGGTGGAAAATCCCTTCGTGTGAGGCGACCGACCTTGTGCCGGGCACGAATCCTCTGCCGAAGTGTGGGTTGCGGACGTTTTCGGCTCAAGGCGCAGGCCTCTTTGCCGATCGCCAATATCGCCGCAGCCAGATCGTCGCAGCGCGCGTGATCGACCGGATGGGCTGGCGCTGAGCGGGTCGAATCACTACCAATTACAGGCAATTGGTCTCACGAGTCACAACAAGTCAAATTGGGCAAAGGGCTTGCACGAATCTGCATGCCTCTATTCGGAGCTCGACGCGGACTTCAGTGCCTCTCTAAGTTCGCGCCGGCCAGCGCTATTGGTCTCGCGCCAAGCCTTCAGCGCAAGATCGAGAAAGGCCCGTTCAGCCGCAGAAGGCGTCACCTCGTCGCGCAGCTCATCCAACCATCCCCTGGGTTTGTGCGAGAGTTGCTCGATTTGTCGGGCCAGCTTGTCGCCGATCGGACGCGACGACTTGATCTGACTCCACATGCTCGGGGAAACCTGAATCGTCGCAGCGAAAGCCTGCTCCAAGCCTTTGGGTGGTGCCCCGGCGGCTAGCGCTCGCTCGGCGTAGGCCTGAAAAAGCGCTTGAGCGTTCTGTCTTCGTGTGATCGTTATGTTCGCCATATATCGGGTGAAAATTTGCTTCGTAGGCATTATTGTCGCAGGGTATTGACACCGAGGTAAAGACTATTTACACTGCGCATCGGCACTCAAGTGTTTATCTTTAATTTTCTTACTTCAAAAGCTTATATCGTGACATTCAAGCCAATGCCCAGAACCAACCGACCCATAGCGGGACAGGCTGTGTTCGCGCATGCCTCATTGAAACTATCACGAAGCCATCGTGGCTGTACTTTGCATCCGTTCTACCCAAGCATTGGCTGGCAGCCTAGTGGCGGCGAGCGAGAACTGAATCCGGGAGTGGGTAGCGCGTAGACGCCTATCCACCAAACTCTGTGAATGCAGAGGCCCGGAATTCGAAAGAATCCGGGCTTTTTTGTTTTCTGATTTCTGCTTTCTTTTCTTGTTTTGAACGGTTGGTGCAGCGGTGTCAGCCGGCGATCAAGTGATCAGGTGATCAAGTGATTGCACCTCCGGCTAAGGAGGGTGCTCTTTAACAATTTGCTGCAAGGTTAGCCTCGGTACTGGTCGATGGATTTCCTTGCCAACTGGCGGATGGTGCTCGGCTTTGCGAGCGCGACCCTATTTTGTCGCGAGTTTGGGACTCGTCATCCGCTTCACTTCGAATGTGCCCATGCCCTCCGTTGCCGCGTGAATCGGTGTTGGCGGCACGGGATGTGCGCAGCCCCGAGTTGCGTGCAGCGAGACACCACGTCCGACGGGACGCTCGCGTATGGGCACATCCGAAGTGAATTGGAGCATCATTATCTCGTTAGCTCAGTTGGATTCAGAGCGCCGGTTTACGAAATCGGAGGTCGCACGTTCGAATCGTGCACGAGGTGCCATGAAAATGTCGGGCTAGCTCAATTGGCAGAGCAGCGGTTTCCAAAACCGCAGGTTCGCGGTTCAACTCCGTGGCCCGATGCCAGAAACTCGGTGTGGCGCAGTCGGTAGCGCGCGCGATTTGGGATCACGAGGACGTAGGTTCGAGACCTACCGCCGAGACCAATCAAGCGTGCGCTTCGGTGTGACCGTAGCTCAATGGTAGAGCTGTGGAATGTGGCTCCGCCGGTGCCGGTTCGACTCCGGCCGGTCACCCCGAAGCGCATGCGATTTCTAACCAAACGAGCAGAAAGGAGATCGCGCGATGAATCGCCACATCCACAACCATGTATTGCAACTCGATATCCAGGGTACCCCGCAAGCGTGGATCTCGCTGGAGCACGCTGCCTTGCACCTGGCGACGGACTCGGTGGCGTGGGTCGACGGCGATGGCCCGCTGGCCACCCTGCACGGCGGCTTCAACGTTGCAAGGGGCGTTCAATCGGTCATCGACGTCTACGCGATCATTGCTTTGCATGGCGCTTCGCGCATCAACTTGTTCGATGCCGTGCCGGCGCTGAGCAAAGGCAAACTGCTTCGCCGCGATCGAATGACTTGTGCGTACTGCGGCCAGTGCTTTTCCGAGCGCGATCTGCAGTGCGAGCACGTCGTGCCGCAATCGCGCGGCGGCCGGTCGACCTGGATGAATCTGGTCACCGCTTGCGGTGACTGTAATGGCCGCAAGGCCGACCGCACGCCGGACCAGGCGCGCATGCCACTCCTGTATTTGCCCTATGCGCCGAGCCGCTTCGAGGACTTTCTGCTTGAAGGCCGGCAGATTCGGGCCGATGTGCACGAATGGCTGGCGACGCGCCTGCCGAAAGGATCGCGCCTCTGTTAGTTTTGTGCTTGCGCGAGTTTTTTTGGCGCAGCTAGAAAGACGCAAGCGCACACGCATCTGCAGTAACGGGCGAACGCTTACAGGTTCGGGGTTCGGGCCGAGCTCACCCACAAGGCCCGCCTCACCGGTGTGCTGCATTCGGAGCAATCCGTAGGTGCAGCACATGCCGCGCCGCCCGTGGTATCGATAGGGGTCATCAAGGACGCGCGTTTCGATAAACTGAAGGTCGAGTCCTTCGCGCTGGCTGAGCCCGAGTTCAGGCACGAGCTTGCCAACTACTTGATGGCCAAGGAGTCCGAGGTGGTCGCTGCCGAGTTCGTTCGTGTCGAACTCGCGGAAACCGAGGTCGGTCTGCGTTCGGAGAATGGCGTGCTGGTCGAAATTTTGCCGCCCGCGACCCGCCGCCTGTACTGGAAGGCACAGGTCGATGTGAAGGTCGAGGTGATCGACATTGCGGATTCGGCCGAGGTTTCCGCACCCACGGTTGCACGACTCGCGCAGTTGCAAAATCGCCGACGGGTGTTGCTCGGTTTACCGGGCGTGCTGCAGGTCCAAGTCCCCGACCATGGTGTTGGCATCCTGCACATCAATGGCAAAGTCGAGCGTTTACTGACGCCGGGGGTATTCGCGTTCTGGAAGTTCAATCGGACGGTGTCAGTCGAGATGATCGATTTGCGCCTGCAAGTTCTGGAAGTCAGCGGCCAGGAAATCCTCACGCGGGACAAGGTCGCGCTGCGGCTGAATTTGTCGGCAGCCTGGCGTTATGCCAATGCGCTGGTGGCGCACACACAATTGGCCAAACCGGCAGACCTTTTGTACCGCGAATTACAGTTCGGCCTGCGCGCGGCGGTCGGCACCCGGTCGCTCGACGAACTGCTTGAGAACAAGACCGTGATCGACGAAGTCGTGACCGCCCATGTCCGCAGCAAGGTCGGCGTCTATGGCATCGAACTGGACGGCGTAGGGGTGAAGGACATCGTGTTGCCAGGAGAAATGAAGTCGATTCTCGCGCGGGTCGTCGAGGCGGAGAAATCCGCGCAAGCCAATGTCATTCGCCGGCGTGAGGAGACTGCGGCCACGCGCTCGTTGCTGAACACGGCCAAGCTCATGGAGGGTAGCCCGATCGCCCTGCGCATGAAGGAGCTGGAGACCTTGGAGCGGGTCGCCGAAAGGATCGACAAGATCTCCGTGTTCGGCGGGCTGGATCAAGTGCTCAATGGGCTGGTGAAGTTGCGTTGAGCAGGTTTGAAAGTCGACGCGAGCCGTTCAAGGTTCGTAGAGCCGAATCAGCGCGCAGAGATCTGCCTGGGCGCCAATGTCCGGGCGAAGTGCCGCTTGTCGATAGAGTTCGCTGGCCAGTCCCGCCATCGGTGCGCTGGCGCCGATCTCGCGCGCCAGTCGCGCAACCTGGTCGATGTCCTTGAGCATGGTGGCGATTGCACCAAGCGGCGGCTCGGTAATGTGTCCGGCCATACGGGGTCCGAAGAACTGCAGCGGCAATGAGTCAGCGAAGCCGCCGGCGAGCGCCTGCGGCAAACGCTCGACTGCGATTCCGGACTTGCGCGCGAAGGCCAGCATCTCGGCAATCACCGCGATGTTGCAGGCGACCAGCATCTGGTTGCAACTCTTGGCCAGTTGGCCGGCACCTGACTCACCGAGGTGAGTCACGCGCGCAGCCAGGCCTTGCAGAACCGGTGCGGCCTGCGCCAGCGCTTCCCCTGTTCCGCCCGCAAAAATGGTCAAGGTGCCTTTGCGTGCAGCGGCTAGCCCGCCAGATACCGGTGCGTCCAGCCATTGCGCGCCCACCTCACGCGCCAGGCGTTGCGCGATGTCGCGCGTAGCCGCCGGAGCGATGCTCGATAAATCGATCACCAATTGTCCGGCACGCATCGTCGCCGCGATGCCCAAATCGTCGCCGAACATGATTTGGTGCACGGCCTTGGTATCGGTGAGGCACAGGCAGACAATGTCGCAAGCGTCGGCGAGTTCGCGCGCTGAAGTCGCAGCAATCGCACCTGCGGCAATCAGGGGCGCGAGCTTACTCGTGGTCCGGTTCCAGATCGTCACGGACAAGCCGCGTTCGAGCAGTCGCTCGACCATGGGTGTGCCAATGAGACCGGTGCCAATGAAGCCGATTTGGGGTGATGTGTTCGGTGTGCTCATATTTGGTTCCAGGATCAAAAGTGTTAGGGTGGTTTTCAG
>JANORY010000034.1:0-1039 GCA_031415535.1 Burkholderiales bacterium
GATGAAATCGCGGCAAACGACGGTGATGTCGCCCGTAAAAAAGGTGTCGAACAGCCAATCGGCGAGCTGATTTTCAGACACCTGCGGCGCGTGGGTTTCGGTCCCGATTTTTCTTGAAATGGCCTCCGAGCGGAAACGGGATTGCTGAAAAAGGTCAGCCTGTTTCAACAATTCGGGCGAAACATCGAGCGGAATTGACGCTTTCAAAAGGGGCAAACCGCCCGCGTCGTGTTCCGTTTTGATAGAAAGCGAGGCGCGAAAACCGCCGCCGTCCGCCGATTTTTCAATCCGAAAAAACAGGACGCTGCGCTGAAAATCGCGCTCAACGACATAAATCCGGTCGCCGATATGGACATCGCCGCCAGCGGTGATGTTTCCGTAAACGATATTCTTTTGGGAGGACATGACCGCTGGTTGGGTTGGTTAGATGTCGTTTTGGTGGCGGTCGAAAGGTGGGGATAGTTTTGGGGAAAATGGCATTTGTTACCTGCTCACTCGCCGCGTTTTCTGATGGATAAAAGGCAGGTACTGCCCAAAAAGACGGAGGCAAACGGCGCGATGGCAGTTTGGCGGGTGGAAAAAGCGAACAGCTTTTGAAAGGGAGAGTGCTGATTTTCCCGTTTTATTGAGGGCCAACAGACCGGAGCAATGCCAGTCTGGCTTCCAAAGAGTCGCGTCGCGACCCTTCTTTTTCGAGCAAATAGAAAAGCCGCCAAACAATGACGGTAAAAATCAGCCCGACCACAAACAGGGTGCGCGTGAAGCCTCTTTTTTGACTGTGGAGGCGAGCGTCGATAAAACTTGAAATGGAGGATGTTTCCATGGGTCAGATTTTGGAGATGACAAATTTGTCTTTTTCGAGGCGAACAAGTTGGTAGCTGCCAAAGGCCAACGAAAAAGTTTCACGGGCAAAAGTAGCGACCTGGAAATTAAATCCCAACCGTTGCAGGGTATCGGGACCAAAGGGCTTATCACCGATGACTGCGTGAATGGCTTTCAGGGCCTTTGCGTTTTGACGGCGCAATTTTTCCTGGTCGAA
>JANORY010000035.1:0-5077 GCA_031415535.1 Burkholderiales bacterium
GCCCGCGTGGTTCGCGATGGCGCACTGATCTGGGATGAGTTGGCACTGAACGACGTGGTGGTCAGTCGCTCGTCGCGCGCCGGCATGATCGAGTTGCAGGTCGAAGTCGACGACCTGTATATGTACAACCAGCGCGCCGACGGTCTGATCGTTGCCACACCGACCGGCTCGACCGCCTACGCCTTGTCGGCCCATGGCCCAATTTTGCATCCGCGATCGGCCGGATTGGTACTGGTACCGGTCGCACCACAATCGCTGTCGAACCGGCCAATTGTGCTGCCGGACGATGTCAGCATCACCATCCGGGTGGTTGAGGGGCGCGAGCCGCGTGTCTCCTGTGACATGCAGGTATTTAGCGAGTTAAAGACTGGCGATGACATCGTCGTCAAGCGGGCACCGTTCGCCGCCCAATTCCTGCATCCGGCCGGCTACAGCTTTTACGAGACCTTGCGCAACAAGTTGAATTGGCACAATCTGCCGGTTACGGGTCTGACCTGACACCGTATGCTGGTTCGATTGTCCTTACGCGATTTCGCCATCGTCGATCACGCTGAAATTGACTTCAAGAGTGGCTTTAGCGCTCTGTCCGGTGAAACCGGTGCCGGCAAGTCAATTTTGCTGGATGCACTTGGCTTGGCGCTCGGCGATCGCGCCGAACAGTCTAATGTGCGCGAAGGCGCAGCGCGCGCCGATATCAGCGCCGAGTTCGAGATTGATGCCGAGTTCGATGCCTGGCTCACCGAACGCGACCTGCACGGCGACCCAGGCCTGCTGATCGCCCGACGGGTGGTCGATGCCGACGGTCGATCACGCGCCTTCATCAATGGTCATCCGGCCACCGCCACCCTGTTGCGCGAGCTGGGCGAACGTCTGGTCGACATCCACAGCCAGCATGCCACACAACGAATTCTGAAACCCGACGGCCAGCGCGAATTACTCGACCGCTTTGCCGGCCTGGGCGATGCTGCGGCCGATGTGGCCAGCAACTTTTCCGAATGGCGGGCCTGCGAAACACGACTCGAAGCAGCGCTCGGTGACCAGAAAATCATCGGGCTTGAGCGCGAGCGGCTGGAGTGGAAATTCAATGAGTTGGCGCAGCTCAAGCTGGCACCGGACGTGTGGGCCGAGCTGAATCAGGATCAAAAGCGACTGGCCCATGCCGCTTCATTGATTGAAGGTGCACAGTTTGTCGTGAGCGCCTTGAGTGAGAACGAACCATCGATCCAATCGCAGGTCAATCAGTTACTCCACAAACTGCGGCCCTTGGGCGCAATCGATGCCGGCTTGGCCAATGCGCTGGAGTGTCTGGACAGCGCCAGTATTCAGTTGCGCGAGGCGGCCAATGCCTGTTCCGAGTACGCCGCCCGAATCGATCTTGACCCGGAACGTCTGGCACAGGTCGAGCGGCGCATCAGTCTGGTGTTCAGCGCCGCGCGACGAATGAAACTGGCACCCGAGTCATTGGCACAGGAGCTCAGCGAGACCGAAGGCCGATTGGCAGCGCTGCAAGAGTCTGCCAATCTGGAGTTATTGCGCGAACGCTGTCGTGCCGCTGAACAGGTGTTTGTGCAAGCCGCCCAAAGGCTGAGTAGTCAGCGCCAAAAAATTGCCGGAAAATTTGCGTTGGCGGTCACCCGCCATCTGCAAGCACTGGGCATGAAAGGGGCCAGGTTCGACATCGCGATCGACCCTGCGCCAGCTTCGCGGCATGGTACCGACCGAATTGAATTTCGGCTGGCTGGCCACGCCGGGACCTCGCCAAAGCCGGTTGCCAAGGTCGCCTCCGGCGGTGAGCTATCGCGTATTGGCCTGGCGATTGCCGTTGAAGCGGCGCAAGCCAATCCGCTGCCGACCCTCATTTTTGACGAAGCGGACGCCGGGGTGGGTGGCGCGGTCGCCGAAGTGATTGGCGGGCTGATGCGCCAACTCGGTGATTCGCGGCAGGTGCTCAGTGTGACCCATTTACCGCAAGTGGCGGCGCGTGCGCACCAGCAGTTCAGTGTGCGCAAGGTCAGCAACGGCGAACGCAGCACCAGCCAGGTGCATGCCCTGAGCAACAGCGACCGTATTGAAGAAATTGCCCGCATGTTGGGCGGAATCGCGATTACCAGCACCACTCGCAAGCACGCGCGTGAGTTGTTGGGCAACGGCTAGCAGCCAGTCGGGCTGCTAAGTTCAGGCTTGCCAGACCGCCCATCGCAGTTTGCGAAAATCTTCGGCCAGTTCAATCTCCATCGTACTGGCGGCGGCAAACGGCATCGGATTAAAAAACTCGTAGAGGTCCGGACGCAGCTTCAGCCCGTAGCGCAGCACGTAGCGGTTACCTTTGACGCCAGCCTTGTGATTGGCGAAGCGCTGCGCCGGTTCAAGCCCAGTCATGCCGACATAAACACACGGACTCTTGCCGTCATAACCTGGATTGGCATCGCGAAAGCGCGTTTCATACCAGACCTCCGGATGCAACTCGACCACATAAACGTTATGGTGGTAGCGAGGTTTTCGGGTGCTAGTCGGCACGGTCGTCGAGGTTGTCACAGGCCGCGATTGTAAGGAAATTGGGCGCCTGGCTGCCCGTCTCGTGAAACACGACACCATCGCTCGTCTGTCGCCCTGTCCTTGACTTCGAACGGTCGCTGCCCTCTACTGCTTCTTTAAAGCAAGGAACATCGCTCATGCCATCGGACAGCGCCTCGAAGGGACATATTCGCCTCACCTCGCATCCGGCGGCCGGTGGCGCGCGCGTCCGACCGATTCACTGGGGTGCGCTCGACCCTGCGCAACGCGGGCCGGTAATTGGTACCACCACCGTTCGTGGCGATCGTAACGTCATTGGTACACATTCCGGCTCCTACGGCATTTACCGTGCCCTGGCGGTGGCAGCAGGTGCCCTGGATCGCAAGCACCGCGCCGATCTGACCAACACGATGCCGACCGATATCATCGGCCCGTATCCGCAATGGTTTGATCCCAAAAAAATTGTCTCGCTCGATCCGTTTGGCGCAACCGTGGCTGAAGTATTCAAGGACGAGATTGCCAAGGGCATTGATATCCGGCCGACGCTGGCGGTCACCAAGGCGCATATCGATGTGCCCGAGGTACACGCAGCGATCGCCGCCGGCCGCCTGAAACCGGACGGCCGTCTGCTCAAGGCGAATGGCTCCGCCGTGGTCACCAAAGTTGCCATGGAGCCGGTCTGGTATTTGCCTGGCGTCGCGCAGCGCTTCGGTTGCAGCGAGGCCGATCTGCGGCGCATTCTGTTTGAGGAGACTGGCGGCATGTATCCGGAGCTGGTGACGCGCTCGGATATGGAGGTTTTTCTGCCGCCGATCGGTGGCCAGACGCTTTATATTTTTGGCGATCCGCGCGCGTTGGCCAATCCGCAGATTACCTTGACCGCCCGGGTGCATGATGAATGCAACGGCTCCGACGTGTTTGGCTCGGACATCTGCACCTGCCGACCCTATCTGGCGCATGCGATTGAGGAATGTATTCGCTGCGCCCAAGACGAGGCACATGGTGGCCGCTCAGGTGTCGGACTGGTCGCTTACAGCCGCAAAGAGGGTCGTGCCCTCGGCGAGGTGACCAAGTTTCTGGTCTACAACGCCCGCAAGCGCCAGGCAGGCGGCGACAGCGCCGATAAATATTTCCTTCGTACCGAATGTGTTGCCGGCGTTCAGGATATGCGCTTTCAGGAACTGATGCCCGACATTTTGCACTGGCTGGGGATTCAGAAAATACATCACCTGGTGTCGATGAGCAATCTGAAGTACGACGCGATCACGCGTGCCGGTATTGAGGTTGGCGCGCGCGTGGCAATTCCGGATGAATTGATTCCCGATGATGCCAAGGTCGAGATGGACGCCAAGGTAGCGGCCGGCTATTTTTCGCAAAGCAAGGCGCTCGATGCCGAACATCTGGCGCAAACCAAGGGGCGTGAACTTTGATTCTGACGCCCGACACGGCAGCGACGTCGAGCGCTGTCGCACCGCTGCCCGCCGAAGTCGAGTTTCTGCTGAGCACCACTGCGATTCGGCAGCGTTGTGAGCATATCTTGAATGCCGTAGAAGCGGGTCTATCGAATTTTTTTACCATCGATCGCGAGCAACTAAACGCCTGTGCCGCTCAGGTGGTCGAGACCACGCTGCGACATTATCCGAGCCTGGATATTCCGTATCACAGTCGCTGGCGGCACTTCGAAGCCGGCGGCATCGATCGCTATTCGATTTTCCGGATGAACTTTGAAATCGATTCAGCGGCGCGTCCTGCGCCAGGCTCGCAGGAGCGCGCCCGGGCGGAAATTGATCTCGCGGTGGTCAGCGTCTTGCTCGATGCCGGTGCCGGTGCCGATTGGCGTTATGCCGAACCGCCCTTCCCGAACGCAGCCCCGGCCGCCAACCCGAATCAGCGGGTCCCTTTGCAGCGCTCCGAAGGGCTCGGCGTCGCGTCGTTTCATATGTTCATGTCGGGCGCTTTTTCATCGAACCCGGGCAACCCGATGCAGGCCGATGCACAAGGCCTGGCTGAACTGACCGAGTCAAGATTGGCGCGTGGATTTCAGGTGCGCCGGGGTAATCCACTGATCGGCGTCGCCGGGCGACTGGCGCTGCTCCGGCGCTTGGCCGAGGCGATGAAAGCGCAACCGGAGTGGTTCGGTCAACGTCCCAGACCCGGCGGCTTGTTTGATGCGCTGACTCAAAGCGGCACGCGGCTGGTCATCTCTGCCGAGGAAATCCTGCAGCTTATTCTGCGTACCTTGGCAAGTATCTGGCCCGCCGGAAATCGGCTGCTCGGTCACGCGCTCGGTGATTGTTGGCCACATCGACTGGCTGGCGGCACGGGTGCCAGCGCCGGTTGGGTACCGATCCACAAACTCTCGCAATGGCTGACCTATTCATTGCTCGAACCGTTCGAGCGGGCCGGCGTCACGGTCACGAACCTCGATGCACTGACCGCACTGGCCGAGTATCGCAATGGTGGCCTGCTGTTGGACATGAACGTGATTTGCTGGCGTGAGCCGGCGGCCGCCGCAGCCGAATATGTGACGGCCGATGAGGCGGTAATCGAATGGCGGGCGTTG
>JANORY010000036.1:0-1583 GCA_031415535.1 Burkholderiales bacterium
GGGTGACCGTGACGCCGGCTTTTTTCATCGCTTCGAGCCCGACCTGGTCCGCCGCGTCCCATATCTTGCCCGTGAAGCGCGCGAACTTCTCGCCGGACAGCGACAAGATGACGTCCTGATCTTCTTTGGACAGTTTGTTGAACTTGTCTTCGTTCATGAAAAATCCGAACGACGAGCTGTAAAAGCCACCCGGGAAAATGGTCGCATGCTTGACCACTTTGTCGAGCTTGAAGGAAGCGATCGATTCGAGCGGAAAGAACACGCCATCGGCGACGCCGGAGCTCAACAATTCATACGACTCGGGTGCCGGTTTCACAAACGCCGAAGCACCGAGTGCGCGCGCGGCTTCATCGGCCACGCCACCGCCGGTGCGAATTTTCATACCGACGACGTCGTCAACGCTGTCGATGACTTTTTTGGTGTTGAACATCTGACCCGGGCCATGAGTGAACACGGACAGCAATTTGACGCCCTTGTATTCACCGACCGAGTGCATGTACTTCCAGTAGATGCGCGAGTAGGCTACCGAGTTGATTTCGGCGGTGGCACCAGCGCCTGGCAATTCACCGAGTTTCGGTAGCGTGTGGCGCGCCGGTGTGTAGCTGGCGGTCACGTAGGAAACGTCGACCAGGCCGTCGCGAACCGCGTCGAAGGTACCCGGCGCGGCGGACGGGTGCTTGGGCAACATCTGGAATTTGATACGACCATTGCTGGCCTTTTCGACATCGGCCGCCCAACCGGCCAGCATGTCCTTGGTCAGCGGGTGCGATGGCGGTACCCAGCTTGACATGGTCAACACAGTTTGGGCCGTTGCCGACAAGGGCAAACAGGCGGCGAATGCGAGTGCAGCGGTGGTGAGTCTCAGAACCTTGATCATGGTGTCCCCGTAGGTGGTGTCGCCGGAAGCGTTGCCCGACAATTGCTTGATTGTAATGGAGTCGTTCAAACTGGCAAGAAGCATATCCGCAGCCTAGTTTGTAAGGCTGGCCGCCGATACACTCCTCGAAGTTCAACGTGGTTGTTCGACGCCGGTTGACTGGCTGAGCGCAATGAGTCTGGCGAGAACTGTTGTTAGCGCCTTGCCCAGACACCCCGGCCATTCGCCCGTCTGTCGGTGCCGCATATTCGGGTTTTGCCGGCGTATCGATACTGGCATGGTGTTCAAACCTCGCGCGCCGAATCGCTACGCACCAACGGTAGAGTCCCTGGAGGCGCGTATTCTGTACTCGGCTGATCCGGCACCGCTGGTGGTCGCCCAGGAATTTGCCAATGCCTGGGTGCAGACGCAGATCAGCCCAGCAAACGAATCGGTGGCTCGTGAACTGGTCATGATTGATGCGCGAGTGGCGGACAAACAGAGCCTGATCGACGATTTAAGCGCGCAGCGCGATGCCGGTCGCGCGATTTCCTGGCAACTCATTGCTGCCGATCAGGATGGTCTGGACGTCATCACTGCGGCGCTGCGCAGCGGCGGCCGCTTCGATGCCGTGCATCTGGTCGCGCACGGTGAACCCGGCGAATTACAACTTGGCCAGAGCACTCTGAACCTCAACAGCGTGCGACTGCGCGCGCAGGAACTGGGT
>JANORY010000037.1:0-10703 GCA_031415535.1 Burkholderiales bacterium
CGGTGTTCGGCCAGGACCCCGTGCAGTCAGTTTCAGCGTTTGACTGCATGGGACTTACCAAGTTCCAGCCGTCCGCCCAACCCGCCGAGAACAATTCGGCCTCTAACACCTCCGCCGCGACGTTTTTGTACGTCAGGCTACCCACATCGGCGAGATCATCCTACTCATGTCAACAGTTCCGCGCCGGGCAACTTGGAGGTGCCGGCATCGAATGTTACGAAACGACTGCGCCCTAAGTGCGCCGCGCGCGCGCTGATGAGGCAATCTGCAAAGTCGGCGCCAGGGTGTTGTACCCAGACGTAGAGCGCCTCTTCCACGGTCGGTGTATGTTCGAACGCTACATCGCTGCTTTCGAGCAGCTTCGTGAAGGCATCGGCGATGCCTGCCTTTTCCACTTTGTAGCGGCTGCGTAGCACCCACTCTGTTTCGAGCAATGCGCCGAGCACGATGAGCACAGGCTGTTCGGTCGCAGCGGCCTGAGCAACCAGGCGCTTTGCCGCCGCGTACTGGGCTTCGTCGTCCCGAACAAGCAGGCGCACCAGTACGTTGGTGTCGATGGCAATACTCATTGCATCATTGCGTCATCGTCTCTTCGACTTGAACGGATTCATGTCTTCAATGGCAACCCTGGGCTGTCCGGGGCGCGTCAGCGAGCCCGCCAAGTCCGCCAAGCGCCGAGTCTTGGGCCGCATGACGACCGTGCCATCACTAAGCATCGTGAAGGCCATCTTGTCCCCAGACTTGAGCCCCAGCCGGTCGCGAATCTCCCGAGGTACGGTTACCTGCCCCTTGCTGGTCAGCGTGGTTGCGTCGGACATTTCCTTCAACCCATAGTGTTACGACATCGCGTATCGTAATACTCACCGTCAGTGGCGTCAACCTTCTGTCGGGTCAGTCGTCGTTCAATGGGTCTTCAAGCACGCTGATTACCTGACCGATGTCGATCGCGCGTTCAGCGGATTGGGATGTACGCCAGAGCGGCGCTGGAACTGGCAAACACAATTCAAGAATGCGGCCAGGTACAACCCTAAAGCTTTCGGATCAACTGCGAGTGCCGAAAAGTTTACGTCGCGCTGGCTCGAATACTTCAGTCAGCCTGATGTTCATGCGTTCTCTCCATTGTTCTGTGAATCGGGAAAGGTCGGTAACTGAAATGCCTCAACTTGCTCTTGCGGATCACACTGATGACGCCGTTCTCGGTGAGGGTGCATCCGTTTTCTCGGTGTCCGAAGCGCGCGCTTTGGTCGAACTATTCGCGCAAGTCTCGACAAGCCGTGATACCGAACGGTTTTGCGACGGATTCACCGAAGATTGTGTCGTGCGCTTCAACTGCGGGCCGGAAATGATCGGGCGCGTAGCGCTGAAGAAACTCATGACTGCTGGTTTCAGGTTCTACCCTGAAGTCGCCCAGCGTGGATCAGCCTGAGCCCTTCGTTCGTGAGGCTGGCGATCACGCTGGTGCCGGCAATGGCCTTGTCGATCGGTACTGGTGCTACCGGTGCCATGGTGATCGATTCGCAGCACCGGCAGGGCCTCACGCTTGGGTTTGCGCTTCTCGCTGGGCTTTTTATCTTTGTCCTTACTCTGCAAACCGGCTTGCAGATCTTCGAGCCGTTTCTGTAGCGCCTCGATATCGGCGTCCAGCTCGGCCTCCCACAGCGCGATCTGCTCGGCGCCCAGCGCCTCGCTCTTCTTGCCAAAGCGCCAGCGCTGGTAGCGGGCCAACTCGAACTTGAGCTTCTCGGCGAGAATGTTCGTGTTCCTCAGCTCTTCAATCCAAGCGGCCAACTCCCGGTTGCGCTCGCTGATGAGGCGTTCTTGCTCAAGCAGGGATTGGCGCTGATCGTCGATCTGACGACGGTTCGCCAAGACCTCGTACTGATGTTCGCTGAGCAGACGATCCTTCTGTTGCAACTGAGCGAGTAGCGAAACTGCGAACGCTTGTCGGCACCCTCAATTCCGCCACCTTTACCCGGCGCCAATCGGGCCCTTGTGCGAGCACCGCGAACTGCACCTCGCTCAGCTCGATCGAGCCGTGCCCGTTGACTGGCGGCCAAACAAAGGTGCCCGCTTCCAGGCGCCGGTAGTGCAGCCACCAGCCCACCCCGTCAAACGTCAGGATCTTGATCCGGGTGCCACTTCTGCTGCGAAAGACAAACCAATGGTCGTCATAGGGATCCTGCTTGAGTACGTGTGCGACCTTCGCCGCCAGACCGTCAAAGGCCAGGCGCATATCGACCGGCTCGAACGCCAGCCAGATCCGAACCCCTGCGCCGGCGTTCATGAGGCCCGTTCCACCGCACCGATCAGGCGCGACAGCGTCGCGCTGTCGATGCTGTGCGCCACCACGATCGATCGCGCATCGCGCAACCGAATCTCAACACTCAGATCGGCCGGCTTCGACTGCACCTCGCATTCGTTGGCAAGGTCTACAGAACGCTCCGCTCAGATTTGATATTCAATGTGGGTTCGCCGAACGTTTACGATAGGTTCTAGTATTGGCCGGTGCGACGAATGATTTCGGGCTGCCACTGCCGCCATGCATGCCCGATGACTGAACGGATGACCGCCTCGACCTCGCCGGGTTGCAGGACCACCTCGCGCAGCTCGGTCTTCGAGAACGGTCGAATCAGCAGCCGATCCCGGTCGGGCTCACACAGCAGAAGCACCCAATCGCCATCGAAGCTGGCGCACCCGTTGGGCGACAACACCAGTTTCTCATATCGATCCGAGAGTTCCCACCGAAAGCCGTCGCGGCCCGGATCGGGGTCTCTCAACATGCCGATCACTTCGTCGAAGACCGCTTGAGCAGTTCGAGTATGGAACTCGGTCGGCGCTTGCGGCAGCACTTTCATGAATCGCTCGAGCGCTATGAGAAAGGTCGAGAGCTGTTCAGTGCGGTCGGTCGCGCCGAATCGGATCCCCCCGACGGTGAACGAAAGGAAGGCGGTGCCGAGCGCATCTTCGTCGGGTTCGACATCGATATCCACCGCGAAACGCTCAGGTGAACCGAATTGGTGAAGGCTCATGTTCAATCCAATCACTGGTCGGGAATCGGCCGGCAATCCTCAGGATATAACGGCCGGAAACACAAGCCGTTGCCCAGGATCGTGTCGAGCAGTTCGTCGGCATTGTCGGCCCAATAGGTGATGACCAGATACAGGTCCATTCCGAATATGCGGCCATGCTGGTCCATAAACAGTGTGTAGTCCTCGTAAGCGGTCTGGCCGATCGGGTACACCCGCGTGCCGCTGGCACTCTCCCAGATTCTCGTCCAACCGAGGTCGGCAGGCACGTTCTCGGGGTCGGTGTGGAAGTAGATGCCTGAACTGCGCGGGTGCATCGTGTCGCCTCTGAAACAGAGACGGCCATAGCGCTCGAGAAAATCCCGGGCGGCAGGAAACAGTTCGAAACCCCGGGCCTTCAGGCGTTCGTCGATGTCGTGGACGCTGGAGCGCCGGTCGGCCTTCCAGCCCGCAGCATTCAGTCGTTGTTTGGCCTTGTCGTCCATGTTTAGGACCCCGATAGCGTCATTCGGACAATCCGACAGAGTCGGCTAAGACTTTCATGGCCTGCAGTTGTCGCATCGTACGGCAGTCGCTGCCGCTGATGTTGTTCCGCAGCCAAGCGCGGCCCAGGCCGTAGTCGATGAAGGTTCCCCAATGACCGCTCTTGCAGTCGAGTTTTGTGCGAATTTCGACCGACTGAGTTCTGGTAATCAAAAGCAACAGTTTGGCCGGCGCAAAACATTTTCAAAGGACTCGCCGCGCCGCTCCGTACGCGATGACCGCGACCGTCGCTTGGATCAACAGCCGCAGCGGCGTCGACTCTACATACTCGGTAGGCAGACTGGGTAACAGCCAGGCCGTCGTTGCGATCCAGCCCACGATCGCTGCCGAAGCGGGCAGCGCGAAACGGTCGATCAGTGCGACGAAGTTGCGTTTCCAGGTCATCTTAGCGTTTTCTAGCGGTCCATTGGTGTCCGCAACGGGTTGTTCTGCGCAGTCGAACCCACCGTTGTCGGGTCGGCTTCTGAATGGTCAGTCACCGACCGCTCAGACGCGGTCAGCGTAGCCTACGGTTTTGTCGGTTGTCAATGCGGCGTTTCGGCGTCAGAATGAGTTTTATATTCGGTTCGTGAGATATCGCAGGGACGGGGGCAGGGCGGTCCGGCTACCCCGAAGCCAGAATTGCTGGGTTCATCGGGGGCTGGTCATTCATGGTCGATGTGCGCCCTGGGTCTCGATTCAAGCTGAGCGCGACGCAACTCTCGTCGGCGCTTTCGCTCGCCGGTTTCTCGCTGAGCCCGCTGCTTGACGGCAGTACCTTGCCCACGGTTGCCGATGCAGTGGCGGGCCTTGCGGGGTCTGCGGCACTCGGCCAGGACGGCCGCAAACTGGTACCGGAGTTGACGCAGGGACTCGAGGTATTGGCCGAGCCTGCCTACCGGATCGTCTGCGCCACCAGCACAGCGGGTTCGGCGGTCTGGCGGGAGCAGCGGTGGTTTCATTCGGCGTCGGGCAACGGCTGCTTCTCCAGCATCGTCAAAGATGGCGGGAACTACGACATCGAGGTCATGCCGGATGTTGCTGCGGCCATCAGCCATCTGTTCAGCGGGTTGCGCGAAGCGCCGACGCAGCGCGAAGCAGTCTCGACGATGCTTGATGGCGACGGCCTCGCCGCGCTGGCCGCCGCCGCCGACGCCGCGCAAGCGATGAGCTTGCGTACCCGACTCGAACGAATCGCCGAAGTTCATCCGATTCTCACCGCGAGCGTGCTCGAGCGTGAGTGGAAACTGGGTATCGGCCGGCCCGATACGCGCTGGATGGTCTCCGTTTTGCAGTCTATGTGCGCAATGCAGGCTTCGGAGTCGACACCTCCGATGGCCGCCGGGCTCACATCACTGGAGAAGTCAGGTCTGGTGCGCTCGGCACAGCGCGGATGGTCGTTCACCTCGGCTGGTCTCGAATTCGCCCGCGCGTTCGGCAATCTCGATGAATTGTCGCGAATCGAGGTCAGCGTTCGACGCGCCAAACAGTGGTCAGAAGTTGTGCGATTCGCGTTGTGCAATACCGACGGCCGGACGGGCCTCTTGCGCTGGTCGAAGGACAACGATGTGACCGCCATCGAAGTCCGTCTGGCCGATGCGGCTCATAGCTTGCAACGGCTTGGCGAAGATGTGTTGGCGGCCTGCGCGATGGCGGGTAAGCCTGAGACGGTGAACCAGTCGGATAAGCTGGGAAGCCCGCAGAAGGTGCGCAACCCGAAAACGGCGGGCCAGTCCGCAAGGACGCGCCGGCCGGCAAAGGGGGGCGCGCCAAAGCAATTGCTTGAACCGGCAATGAACGCGGAAGCGGCCAATGAGCGACGCTGCGTCAACGCGAAGTGTGGTGCCGTCCTTGCGATCGGCAAGAAGTTCTGTAGCGCGTGCGGCACGCCGGTTCCCAAGGGCACCGGATGATCCGCCGGCTCATCTGCGTGCTCTTGCTTGCGGCGACGCAGTTGGTTGTCATGCCGGTTTGCGCACAAGGTCGGGTAACCGTAACGCTGAGTCGCGACCAGGTGGAGCCGGGTCAGAGTGTAGAGGTCACGGTCGAAGTTGATGTGCCGGTTGCGCCTCCCAGGCATCGCGCCCGCCAGTACGTACCCGGTGAAGAACCGATCTTCGATACCCGACTGTCGTATTCCGGACCTTTTCCTGGCGATCCTAAACCGAGCGCGATCAGTGGCGGCGAATGGCTATACCCGGCAACGACGTTTCGTGTATTCGGGCAATTCGACGAGCGCAGTCAAGGCTGGCGGGCTCGTACCACCGCTCGATTTTCATGGCCGATCCAGTCCCAGGCAGCCGGCGGCGAGGTGATCTTTGCGATCGAAGGCAGTCAGCGCGGCACCTTGGGCAGCAATACGGGCGCCGGTGAAAGGTTCAGCGGCAGTGCCCGGCTGTTCATCAAGCCAGCTCGGGGCGGTGGCGTTCGCGAGCCACCGGTCAAACCGCCGTTGTCGAAGACAACCGGGGCGGACAATCCGACGAAGGAGATCGTCTCGATCGTCACGGCGATCGCGGTGGTACTGGCCGGCATCGGCTTGGTCTGGAACAAGAGCCGACGACCCAGGCCGCAGGCGGCCGCGCCGCCGACTGAACCAAAGGCCAAGCCGACGCAACCGGCACCGGTGAGTGTGGTGCCCAAGCCGCCGGAACCCACGACCGTCAGTGCGCGACCCCAGCCCGAAAAGAAGAAAACGCCCGGCACCTACCGTATCTCTGCGCGAATCGAAGATCACGAGCAATTGATTGTCCGGGGCGATTCAACCAGCCCCTATGACTATCGCGGCGATGCGACGCGGTGGGTTGATCTGATCGTCGTCATCGTTCCGTCGCTGGGTGCAAGCGTGCATTTAAAGGACTACCCCGCCGCCGTCCGGGCCGCAAACCGTGATCGAGGCGGCGGCAGCTACGGCAATTGGCAGGAGACAAGCGTTTCCTACGAGCCGGACGGTACTGCGGTCCAGCGCTTCAAGCTCGCGGTACCTTGGGAGTGGCAAGATCGAACCGTCGAGCTTACAGCACCGGCCGTGGTTTTCGATTTCTATCCTGAGGGTTCGGAAACGCCGCAGTCGATGATGCGCTGCGGGCCGGTGAGTCCTCCGATCGACAGCGGGAAAAAGCAGGTGCGGATACTGGGCGCCAATCCAAAGGTCTCGGCCGATCCGAACCCCTTGCAGGTGATTGCCGATGGCTGGACTGGTACGACACCGAACGCGATGCTCGAGCTCTTTTATGAGGCGAGGCCCGATGAGGTGCTCGAGCTGCACACCGTCAACGCCAAGCTCGATGGCCAACGGCTGCCAGGACGTATCAGCGCACTGGTTCGGTCTGATGCCAATGCGTCTGGCGATACCGGTGTACCGCGAACCTGGATCGCTCCGTTCCTGCTTCAGGAACCCAGCACAGATCGGGGCCGGGTCGAAGCCGAGACTGCCGACCTTGAATCGAGCTGGCGCTGGACCGGCGGACCGATGTGGCCCAGAGCGACGAACCCGCGCCGAGACGAGCCATTCACCGCAGCGCCGTTCCAACTACTGCTGCGCGGCTGCTGGCTGAACGGCGAGGAGGTCACCGGCCAATTCTGTCCAATCACCGGCATGCCTTTGTACGGCAGGGCGCGCTTGATCGATCCCGACGGCAACGAAATCGGCAGCCCGCTGCACAGAGTCGATCCGCTTGATACGCGCAAGAAGATCGTGATCGAGGGCTGTCATGCCAAGGGCGTTCGGCTGCAGTGCCGCGTGTACGACTTGAGTCAGGGTCCGTCTGGCGATTCAAATGTTTGCAAGCTGCCGCCGCGGTCTCGCTTCGAGCGGCCCGGCGTCGGTGGCGGCACGGCCGCCGAACAACTTGAGGCGATCATGGCGGACACGCCGTTCACGGCGGTCGAGTTGTCGCTGTCGGATGCCGGCGAGTTCTTCACGCAGGCGCAGCCGGATGGGTCGGCAAATGCACTATGGACCGTCGATTCACTGCCCGACCCGAACTCGCGGATCTGGTTGGGCAACTATGCATTGGAACCCAGGAACGAGCCGATCCATGGGTCGCCGGTGCTGTATACCGTGTCGATCGACGACGGGCTTGGCGGCAAGGCCGAACGGATCGGTGCCTGCCGACCGATGTTAGGCTCGCTGATGCTGGAGACGGGTGGACCGGATTTCCGAATCTACGAGTACCGGCCGTATGGCTTCAAGGCGCAGTATCAGCATGTCCTGAGCTACGTGCCGAAGGGCGAGGTCGAGCTGCGCTGGGACTTCGCACTGGTCGATGCCGAGGGCAACTCCCCTCGCCCCGCGCAACCGAATCCGGCACTGAGGACGCGCGGCCGCGTGACGCGATTGGGCGACACGTTCGAGCTGATCGTCGGTCATGTTCCGCCCGGGCGGGAGGTTTACCTGTGCGTCCAGGACGGCGACCCCAATGAGGGCGAGGTCCGATCGTTCGAGAAGTCACGGCGACAGGGTGCGCCGCCGGAAGTGGCCAGTCCCGGCTGGCTTCGCATCGACGATACTCAGCGCAAAACGTCGCTCGCGCTGCGCCGCGGCTGGCACGCAGTATGGAACGGGCTGTCTGAAACGCACAAGCGCCAGTCCACCGAGCGGGGTTTGCCGTGGCTCGCCGACAAGGATTTCATTGATTGGCAGGATCGGACACTTTCGTTGGCCGTGCGAATCGAGATGTGGGACGGCTCGGGAACGAACCTGTTGGCCACATCGGACCGGTTCGCGCCGACAGCGCTCACCGGCGTGGCGGGCCTTTTCGAGGACTTCGCGAGAACGCCCTCCGATTTCGTCTGGCGAGACCACCGTTTCCGGTATGTTCTGATGGCCTTGCGACTGCGACTGCATCGGCAGGAGCAGGCCGACGAAACCCGAAGTCATTACAGGCCTCAGCCGCACGCGTTGATGGGCTATCGGCTCGTGCTCGCAGGCCAGACGCTGGCCGATGCGGTAACCGGCAGTAAGGGCGAGATCGACGTTTTGATGCCTGCCGACGGCGACGATGACGTGCAGGACGCTTCATTGATATTGCTGAACGGCGACGGCCAGCCCGTCGGCGTTCGGTTCGATCTGCACCTTGGCGGTCTGGATCGCGTCACCGAGGCCATGGGCCTGGAAGCCAGGCTCAACAACCTCGGGCTTTTTGCCAGCGAGCGTGTTGACGGCAGCGATACGCCGCAGCGCCGACGTGCCGTGCAGCGCTTTCAGGCCATGCGTCGATTACGGCCCTGGACCGGAATCATCGACGACATCCGGGCCGAGCTGGAATACTGCCATGATGTAACGGGGGTCGTCGGGGCGATCAGTCGCGAGCGCGGTGAGGTTCTGCAGTTCCACGATTATTTGCCGGCAGGAACAACCGACGACACGCTGAAACCGTCGGGCCACTTGAACGACACTGAGACCGAGGCGGAACGTCTGGAGCCGAGTCCGCCCGTGATGCTGAAGCATCGCGAGGCCCGAGTTGTGATGCACCTGGCCAATACCTTGCGCGTTCCCGGAGACTGGCCGCATCAGCGCGACGCGACCACGCCGCCGCACAAGTACTGGTTCTGGACCGATCAAGCAGTGCCGCGCATCGGTCCGCCGATGGGTCGCGTGAGTGGCGGCAACGAAGTGCTGTATTTGGTGGACGGGCCAGCGACTTATAAGGCGATGGCCGAGGTCATCCGCGAAGCCAATGGCCCGAACGACTACATCTACCTGCTCGGTTGGTTTCTGGGGATGGACTTCGAGCTGGAGCCCGGTGATCCGCATTCGACGATTCAGAGCCTCTTCGGAGCCGCCGCCGGACATTCAATTGCGGCAACCGCCCAGGCCGTAGCCGAACGAGTGGAGCGGCTATACGGGAAGATATCTGCATTGCAGGATGACACGGAACTTACATTCAATTGGTCGCTAGCGACGGTGTCATTCGAACTGATTGAGGAACTCGAGTCTGTGACCCGCGCCGCCGGGGCATTGCTGTCACGCTCCTGGAATGCCGGCCCTGTTGCGCCGTCCCGCGCAAAGATTTCACTCGCCCTGCTCGATCAACTCCAGGCGGTAGCGCGTGACCTGAATGCGAGTGTCTACCAAACCTTTAGATTTCGCGACTTCCGGCGTGCGAGCCAAGCATTGCGCCTTCACGCGACAAACACTGCCGAAACAATTTCAACGCTGCTCGCAGATTCCATTGATGGCACGAATGGGAGAGGCGTACAGATTCGCGCGATGCTGTGGTGCGATCCGAAGGGCAACCCGGTTACCGAGGTCAACAAGTTAGCGGTCCGGCGAATCAATCTACTCACCCATGGCGCCGCGATTCACGACAACCTGACCGAAAGCATCGCGGGCGCACATCATCAGAAGATCCTCATCGTCCATCACGCTGGGCAATTGACGGCGTTCTGCGGGGGCGTCGACATCAATCCCGATCGCGTCTATGCGTATCAGGAGCCTGGAACGCCGAACGAGGCAGGCGATACCTTCGGCGCGCCGTTTCATGACGTCCACTGTCGAATCCGCGGCGAAGGCGCCGAGGATTTGCTCCGGGTGTTCATGCAGCGTTGGGACCATCATCCCCAGCACGGGGCGATCGATGAACTGCCACCGACCGGCAAGGGGCCGCTGCGCTGCCGCACGACCACCCCAACCGACATCAGAACCCATCGAGGCCGGCACTATGTGCAAATTGGCCGCACGTTCGGTATCCCAAGCCGGTTCCAGGATTTCGGCGATCGACCGTACGCTCATGCCCCGCTAGGCGAACAGACCGCCTGGCGAATGATCCGCTATGCGATCCGGCATGCCGAACGATTCATCTATCTCGAAGATCAATACCTGAGTTCGCCGGAGGCTAGCAAGGCGTTGCTCGAAAGGCTCGAGGAGAATCCGTCGCTGGAGCATGTGACCATCCTGATTCCGTCGGACGAATTCACGGCGATGGCAGTCGGTGACGCGATTAATCCCGGGGGCGTGTTTCCGGCCGGCGCCAAGACCGCCGCGTTGCGCTGGCAGTTTCTGCAGCCACTGACCCAGGCATTTCCGGAGAAGGTGCGCGTATTCGTCCTACGTCAACCAAAGGTGGCTGCGACCGACCGCAATCCGGCGCGGCCGGAGCACTGGCACACCTACATCCACTCGAAGACCTGGATAATCGACGACCAATTTGC
>JANORY010000038.1:0-6105 GCA_031415535.1 Burkholderiales bacterium
CATCACCGGCTCGGCGACCGGTGCCAGCGCCGTGGTGCCGCGCACCCAGCGCAAGCCGTTGTTTCAAGTCCCGTACGCGCGCAGCATCAAACATGAAGCAGGCATCGCGACGATGGCGGTTGGCCTGATTCTGACGCCACAACAAGCGGCACAGATTGCCGATGATGACGAAGCCGACCTGGTGGCAATCGGTCGCGAGGCGCTGGATGACCCGAATTGGCCGATCCATGCGGCGCAGGCCCTCGGTCTCGACAGCGCGCATGCCTTATGGCCCAAACAATTCGGCTGGTGGCTAAACGTGCGGCAAGGACTGTTGCGCAAGCTCGGGTTATCGACGTTTTAGCGGCGTGTCAGCGAAAAACTCGGCGACGCCTGCGCGAGCCTCATTCAGCGCGTTGCGAGTTCGTGACTATCGCATCTTTCTGACCGGTTCGATTCTGGCCATGATGGCCGATAACGTCGAGCATGTCATCAGCTACTGGGTGCTGTACGAAAAGTTCAAGTCGCCCTCGCTGGCTGGCTTTGCAGTCATATCGCACTGGTTGCCATTCCTGTTTTTCTCGATGTATTCCGGTGCGCTGGCCGATCGGTTTGATCCGCGCCGCATGGTTCAGATCGGCATGGCTCTGTTCATGTTCGTATCGCTTGCCTGGGCGGTATTGTTCTTCACCGACACGCTTGAAATGTGGCATGCGGCCATCCTGTTGACCTTGCATGGCTTCGCCGGTGTGCTTTGGAACCCACCCAGTCAGGTCCTGCTGTATGACATCGTGGGTCCGGCGCAATTACAAAGCGCGGTGCGTTTGTCAGCCACCGGCCGCTGGTTGGGCTTGCTGCTGGGTCCGGCGCTGGGTGCCGGCATGATGATGGCGTTTGGTCCGCAGCTCGGACTGGTGCTCAACGCACTCATTTATCTGCCGCTCTTGTGGTGGCTTTGGAAAGCACCCTATGGGCCGAAGTTTCGCGCCGAGAAAACGGCACTGCCGCGACCGATCCGTAATCTGGCCGATATTCGCCGGGTGCTGGCGGAAATTGCCGGTCACCGTACGATTGTGGCCATGTCGGTGCTGGCCGGCTGCGCGTCACTGTTTGTCGGTAATGCCTATCATGCACAAATGCCGGCCTTTGCCCGGGATCTGGGACAGAGTCGCGCTGATTTGACTTATAGCGTGTTGTTGGCGGCTGATGCGGCCGGCGCGCTGTGCGCCGGAATTTTGCTAGAGAGCAGCAACTGGCTGCGCAGTAACTCTAAAACCGCATTCGTGCTGGCGGCCGCCTGGTGTGTCAGCATCGCCGCATTCGCACTGAACAGCTCATATGGCGTGGCATTGGTGTTGCTGTTTGCCGCCGGCTTCTTTGAGTTGTCGTTTTACGCGATGGCCCAGACCCTGGTGCAGCTCGAAGCGCCGACGCCGATTCGCGGCGCCGTGATCGGCTTGTTCAACATGTGTTCGCTCGGTTTTCGCGCGTTCTCCGGCGTGTCGGTAGGATTGCTCGGGGCCGCGATCGGTATTCATTGGTCGCTCGCACTGAGCGCGATGGCATTATTGACGGTTACCTTGACACTGTTGGGATTTAGCATCAAATCGGCGCGACAGTAGTCCGGATTTGGAACGCTTCGCCGACATTTTCGGCACGGCAGACATAGAATCGACCGGGTGCCGGTTTAGTCAGGCAGTCGCAAGTCATCACATGTGGCTTCAGACCAAATCATTCAGCCGTGAATTGTGCTGACGAAAACTCTGCTGGTTAATAAATTTATAAAGTATCGGGGACAAAGTGAAATCAAAACATCTCGTTCTGGCATCTGTTATGGCCATGCCGCTTCCCGCGTTGGCGCAGGGCAGCGTGCAATTGTTCGGAATTGCCGACGCCGGACTGGCGTCGGTTAATCGCGGCGCTGGTGGTGCCATTCGGATCGATTCGGGCTTCAACAGTACTAGCCGCTGGGGTGTGCGCGGTTCGGAGGACTTGGGCGGCGGGCTTAAAGCCTTCTTCAAGCTTGAGAGCGAAGTCGAAGTTGATCAAGGTACCGGTGGCGATGGCGGGCCGCTGAATTTCGTTCGGGGTGCGTATGTGGGTCTTGAGGGCGGGTTCGGCCAGGTCTGGATGGGCCGCGACTATCAATCCGGCTTTTTCGCCCTGCAAGCAGTCGACATTAACGCCTATGGACTTTATGGGAATTTGCTGACCTTCCTGAGTGGCTACCAAGCCAGTACTGGCTTTGCGGCTTCGTCTGGCATGCAGACCCGCACCAGCAATGGTATTTACTGGAGATCGCCGAAATGGGGCGGCTTTGAAGCGCGCGCGCATTATGGCCTGGGTGAGCGCGACGTTGCCCCTAAAACCGCTGGCAATGCAGCGGGACTCGCACTTTTCTATAACGCTGGGCCGCTGTCACTGTCCGGTTGGTACCATGATCGCAAGGTATTGGCGGGCACCACTACGACCGGCGTCAAGGAATATGGCGGCGGAGGCATTTACAACTTTGGCCGGGTCCGGGTTTCTGCCGGTTTTGGTGCCGGTGATCCGGAAGGCCTGCGCAAGACCACGTTTTCCAGCCTGGGTGCGAGTACTCTGGTTGGTGCGGGAACCGTCAGCGCACAACTCATCAACCTGAAAGAGGCGGCCAGCGCCGGCAAAGGTCGCGCGCTGAGTCTGTCCTATACCCACCCATTATCGAAGCGCACGAATTTTTATGCGTCGGTTGGCCAAACCAAAAACAATGACACCGGCAACTTCCTGTTGCGCGCATCGGGCAACACCAGCCCCCCCTCAGCGATCGGTAACGATCCCCGAGGTATTGTCATTGGCGTTCGGCACACCTTCTAAAGCGTCAATTGTCTGTAAAGTCGAATGCTAAGCGTGCGTGCTCTGCGGAGCGCGCACCTCAGCTTGAAGTGGTTCCTCCTTAAAGTGTTTCGCCCTTTTTGAGAACGCCAGCCGCTACCAGCGCGTCGGTGAGCCAGGGCGAGTCAAGTTGCCCGTTCTTGATCTCGGCAAAGCGTGCCGTCTCGGCGTCGACCTTGGCTTGCGCCAGCGACACGATATGTGCGGCGGTTTCTCGCGGTATGACCACCACGCCGTCGGCGTCGCCGACAATCAGATCTCCCGGATTGACCGTCGTGCCTGCCATGCCGATCGGCCAACCAATGCGCCCGGCCAAGCCCTTGGTTGGACCGTTCGGATTGGTGCCTACCGAGAAGATTGGGAAGTCGCCGTGTTCACATTCGTCGGCGTCGCGCACTGCGCCGTCCATCACGAAGCCGGCCAGGCCAGCTTTCTGTGCCGTGGCAGCCATCAACGCACCGGTCAGCGCGCAGCTTTGGTCGCCCTTGCCATCGACCACAATCACGTCACCGGGTTTGGCCAAAGCCAGCGCGGTATGGATCATCAGGTTATCGCCTGGTCGTACTTCAACGGTAAAGGCCGGGCCGGCGACGCGCATCTTGCGCGACAGCGGCGCGATTCGGCCGCCCATTGTGCCGCGCCGACCGCCAACATCGGCCAGAATGGCGGCCTGATAAGTCGCCGCCTTCTTGACGAGGTCAGCGGGAACACGTTCAAAATCGGTCTTGATGAAGGGTACGGGGTTCAGGCTCATGATATTTGGCGGCGGGCAGTGATGAGTGGGACAATAATGATGACACAAGCCGCATCGGTTCAATCCCGGCCTCGGTCGCGACTCCTTGAAATTTTTCGACGCTTATGAACCCAGCTCTGCCCCCCAGACGTATGCGCCAGGTACTCGCGCTCGATGATCTCGACGCGCGAGCGCGCAGCTTTTTACCGAGGCCGATCTATGGCTACGTGGCTGGCGGCGTTGAGCAGAACCTGAGTTTGCGCGCCAATCGCTTGCAATTCGAGCGCTGGAACCTGATGCCGCGTGCGCTGGTCGACGTATCGATCCGCAGCCAGACTGTGCAGTTGTTTGGTGAATCCTTTGTGCATCCGTTCGGCATTGCGCCGATGGGCATCAGCGCGCTGATTGCTTATGAAGGTGATCTGGCTCTGGCACGGGCCGCCGAGGCCGCGCGGATTCCGATGATGGTCAGTGCGACCGGCCTGATTCGCCTCGAAGAAATCAAACTAGCAGCACCCCGAAGTGCCTGGTATCAAGCCTATTTACCCGGCGATGAAACGCAGATCGCCGCGCTGGTGTCGCGCGTCGCCGCTGCCGGTTTCACGACCTTTACGATCACGGTTGATTGCAATATGTTGGGCAATCGTGAGAATCTGGTTAGAGTCGGATTTTCAACCCCGCTGCGGCCGACGCCACGCTTGTTTTGGGATGGCCTCATCAGGCCGGGATGGACGCTGGGCACCTTGGGGCGCACGCTCGCCAAGCGCGGCATGCCGCACTTCGAGAACGCCGGCGTGAATCGCGGCGTGGCGGTGATTTCTCGGGACGCGCAACGCAGTTTTCTGGCGCGCGAGCAACTGAACTGGACGCACGTCGCGCAGGTGCGAAAATTGTGGAAAGGCCGTCTGATACTCAAAGGTATCTTGAGTGCCGAAGACACCCGATTGGCGGTACAACACGATGTCGACGGTATCGTCGTCTCGAACCACGGTGGCCGCCAGCTCGACGGCGCGGTCACGCCGCTGCAGGTATTGCCGGAGATCGTCGCGGCCAAAGGTGGCATGGCCGTGATGATCGACAGTGGTATTCGTCGCGGCACGGATGTGCTGAAGGCGATTGCGTTGGGCGCTGATTTTGTGTTTGTTGGCAGGCCGTTCATTTATGCGGCAGCGCTCGGCCAACAGGCTGGCGTCAATCATGCGATCCAAATTCTGGCCGCCGAGATCGATCGCGATATGGGTATGTTGGGTATCACATCGTTGGCGCAGATCGGACCGAATTTTCTGCGGGCAGCATAAGCTTCGCCACGACGGAGCACAAGTCAGCAGTACCCGTGGGCCAACCGTGCTGCGGCGCTCAAGTCAGCAGCACCAATGGCCCGACCGTGCCTCGGCCCTCAAGATCGCGGTGTGCTTGCGCTGCATTGGCGAGCGGGTAACGATGTTGAATGTCGACTCTTATTTTTCCGCTGTTATAGGCGTCGAAGGTGTTGCGCGCCATCTCGGCCAATACATGGCGTTCCCTTGTGTAGTGAAACAGCACCGGCCTCGACAGAGTGCTTGATTTCTCCGAAAGGCGCTCGAGTGCTAACGCCGATTGCGCGCCACTGGCTTGCCCGAAACTGATCCAGTGTCCGCACCAGGCAAGGGCTGCAAGATTGTCTTCGAAGGCCGCACGGCCAAGTCCGTCAAAAATGTATCGGGCACCACGGCCGTCGGTGATGGCCATGACCTGGTCTGCGAATCGGTAATCACGCGTGATGATCGGATGTGCGCAACCGTTGTTGCGCGCGATTCGCGCCTTCTCCTCGCTGGACACGGTGCCGATCACCGTGGCACCCAGTGCGTTCGCCCATTGGCACAAAAACAAGCCGACGCCACCGGCAGCCGCGTGCACCAGTACGACATCGCCAGCGCGCACCCGACAAGTTCGATGCAAGAGGTACTCGGCAGTCATGCCCTTGAGCATCAAGGTGGCGGCCACTTCATCGCTGATGGTGTCGGGAACCACCACCACTGAGTCAGCGGGCAGGGTTCGAACGTTGACATAACTGCCTACCGGCGGGCAGGCGTAGGCCACTCGATCGCCGGGCAGCAGGTGGGCAACACCCGGGCCGACGTCGATGACCACGCCTGCAGCCTCCATGCCGAGCGGCTGTGGCGGCTTGATCATTCGGTACTGTCCATTGCGGACATAGATATCGATGTAGTTCACGCCGATGACCGTTTGCCGAAGGCGCAATTCGCCGGCAACTGGCGCGCTGGCGGTCAGGTCCTGGTATTTGAGTACCTCGACCCCGCCCAGGCTGGTGGCGACGATGCCCTTCGCGGGCATTGCGGCTGCCGAGTGCCGTACACCAGAACCAGTTACGCCAGAGCCTGCTACACCGGAGCGCGATCGACGCAAATAGCTGCTCAGGCCTTCGAATCCCGATTGATAGACGCCATTGCCGACCAAGTCATCGAACTCACGCTCGCGGCCTTTCGGCACGTCGAAGCTCGATTGCCAGTGCCAAAAGCAGC
>JANORY010000039.1:0-5396 GCA_031415535.1 Burkholderiales bacterium
CAATTCCCGGTACCAGCGAGGTGGTCGGCGACGCCAATGCGCCGCCCAGAGCCCCCAGCACCGCACCCACACAAAACGTCAGAAAACCGATGCGCTGGGCATTGATGCCAATCGCTTGCGCGACCTCGCGATGATGGGTAACCGCCATGATCTGCCGCCCAAAGCGCGTGTTACCCAAAGACCAGCGCAGCGCGAAGAACACCAGCACGGCCGCCGCCGGCAACATTAGTAATTGATAGGCCGTGTAAGTGACCACACCAACCTTCAGAGTACCCATGGCATCGGCGGCATGGGTTACCGCCACGGGGCTGGCACCCCAGATCAGTCGTTGCAGGTCTTCGAGAATCATGAAGACAGCGAAGGTTGCCAATAATTGAATGACCGGGTCGGCATCGAGGATTCGACGGATCAGTCCATACTCGATGATCGCGCCGAGCAACAGGCCGATCAGCAATGCGCCAATGACCAGCGCAAGCAGTGACAGGGGAATTGAGTCGCCGCGCGCCATCAAGGTTCCGACACTGGCGGCCGCATAACCGCCAAAGGCATAGAAGCTGCCGTGCGCCACGTTGAGGATGCGCAACACCCCAAAGATGAGGGTCAGGCCGAGCGCTACCAGAAACAGCAGCGCGGCCTGCGAGATGCCATCGAGCAGCGCGAGAACGAGCAGGGATGAATTCACCGGTGCTTAGCGAGTTGACTAGAAAGTCTTGATGCGGGAATCTTTCAGCATGTCGATCTTCAAGGTCTTGACCCACTCCGGCGACTTGGTGCCGACCGGATTGGTGGTCAACTCGGCCGGATAAATCGTCAACCCGTCAATGATCGGGAATGGAAACGCAGCCGTCGACTTGGTCACACCGAGCATCTGATCCTCAAGTCCCTGACCATCTTCGCGCATGGTGACCGGGCGCGTCAGCCCGCGGAACTTGAGCTTGCGCATGGTGTCGGCCAATTGCTCGGACGTAGGCCAGGCACCATTGCCGACTTTCAGCGCTTCGGTGTAAGCATCGGAAATGGCCTGTAGGGCGGCGACGGCGTGGTAAACCGAATAGATCGGATACTGATTGGTCTTGGCGCGATACTTTTCAACGAAGGCTTTGTGCTTGGGATCGTCCTTGTATTCCGGATGCAGAAAATAGTGGTCGCCGCGCATGCCGACGATCACGCCGTCCGGCAAGGCCTTGCCGACCCGCTCCAGCGAACTCTCGGCCAAGGGCATCACCCAGGTGGAAGACTTGAGCAGGCCGCGCTGTGAGGCTTGGCGAATCAAGGTGTCGAGCTCACCGCCCCAGGACGTGGTCAGAATGACATCCGGGTTTAGCGCCTGCAAGCGACTGATCTCGGAGCTGAAGTCGGTCGCACCAAACTTCGGGAACAACTCGGCCACCACCTGAACATCCGGCTTGAAGGCGCGCAAGGTGTTAATGAAAATTTCCCAGGAATCGCGACCCCAAGCGTAGTCCTGATTCATCACCGCAATGGTCTTGAAGTTCGGCTTGAGCTTGAGCAAATGCATGACCGTTGAGACCATTTCGGGCGTCGCGTTGGCCTGAGTGCGCACCACATATTTGTAGCGGCGCGCCTCAAGGATCTTTTCCGTGCCGCAATCCCACATGACGTTAAGGATTTTCAGATCTTCGGCGACCGGTGCCAGCGCGTTGCAATTACCGCTCGAGATCGCCGCCATCGTGACGCCGACCTTCTCTTCCTGAACGACCCGGCGATACTCGGACAGCAGCTTGTCACCGCCAATACCTTCATCAATAAAAATCGGCTTGATCTTGACGCCACCAATGCCGCCGGTCGCGTTCATTTCATCGATCGCCAATTCCGCTGCCGCCTTGCCCGGCACACCGAATACCGCTGCCGGACCCGACAGGAAGGTCGTGATCGCAATTTTCAACTCGGCGGGTTTTTGTTGGGCCACAGTAGCCGTAGAGGCCAGTGCCAAGCTCAAGCCCAGCAAGCTGGCGCTAAAAAATGCGCGCATGAAAACGTCTCCCTGAAATAGTTGTTCGAAATTCGACAGCCCGAATTATGGAGAAGAGCCTGCAGCCTGCCCAGTTCAGCCTGAGCAATGCGGCCTTGACGAAATTCGAAGGCCTGCATCGTGTTACGCCTGCATCGCGTTACATTAGTGCTCTTGCCGATGTTTCGGCGTTTCTTCTGGCGCAAAGCATGGACCGTTCCTACCTGTTCGTACCCGGCGATCGCAGCGATCGCTTCGAGAAGGCCCTGGCCAGCGGCGCCGATCAGGTCATCCTTGACTTGGAAGACGCCGTCGCTGTGGCCAAAAAATCAGCCGCTCGAGCGACGGTTGTGCAGTGGCTTCGGCCTGAACGTCCAGTAATCATTCGGGTCAATGCAATCGACACCGAGTGGTATCGCGACGACATCGAACTGGTCCGACTGCCGGGGGTTGCCGGGCTGATGATTCCGAAGACGGAAACGCTCGATGCCGACCTTCTGGCTCTTTGCGCGACTCACCACAAATTCATCATCCCCTTGATCGAAACTGCGCAGGGCTTCGAAAACATGGCCGAGATTTCGGCCCAGCCCAATGTCCAGAGGTTCGCATTCGGCTCCCTCGACTTTCAAGTTGACCTTGGCATTCCGGGTGAAGGTGACGCCTTGTTGTTGTTCCGATCGCAGATTGTGCTGCGCTCGCGCCGGGCCAACTTGCAATCACCGATCGACGGAGTCTGCGTCGACATCCATAACCGCGAACAACTTGAGGCCGATACCGAATACGCCCGGCAACTGGGCTTCGGCGCCAAGCTGTGTATTCACCCCGGCCAGATCGAAACGGTCAATCGAACGTTCTCACCCAGCGAACAGGAAATCGCCTGGGCCGCGCGTGTCTTGCAGGCTATTTTCGAATCAAACGGCGCAGCGGTTGCGGTCGATGGCAAGATGGTCGATCGACCGGTCATCTTGAAAGCGCAGCGGATCCAGGCGGCGGCTTCCCGCAACATCCGCCATTGAATGACCGGTATTACTGCCATGACACTACACCTTAAACTCGGCGGAACCAGCGATCTCAGCACAGCAGACAAGGTTTGAGTTACCGAAAAAATATGCGCATATAATGCGCATTACGATATCGGAGGTGCCATGCGTATTGTTTCAACCACAAACTCGACATCCACGCGTAAGCGCCCGGTAAATCTAACCCTCGACGAAGCGTTAGTCGGTCGGGCAAAAGGCTATACCGACAATTTGTCTGCTACGGTCGAATTCCTACTCGTACAATTTGTTGACGAACAGCAGCGCAAGCAATTAGAGACTGTTGAGAAGGCTAAAAAATGCTCCGCCAACTGGAACGCAGTGGATGAGGCCTTGGGTTGTTTTGCCGAAGAATATTCAACGCTGTAATGGCTCAGTTCGACGTTCATCGCAATATCGGCAAACGCTCATTGGCAATTCCTTTTGTGGTGATCGTGCAGTCATCGCTATTCGATGACTATCGCCGACGCTTGGTAGTTCCGCTTGTAAGACGGTCAGGCATGCCACGCGGTGCCGTTCCTGCGAAGTCGCGCGTTAACCCACGGTTCCGGGTTGAAGGGGTTGATTTGATTGCCCATCCTCTTGAATTAGCCTCAGTTCCGATCGACGCATTGGGCGAAAAAATCTCCTCGTTGGCAGAATACGGACAAGCTATAACCGATTCATTGGACGAGGTATTCACCCGATCCTGGGGGTAGCCATAAATTCTTTTGGACGAAGGCACCGACATCTTTACTTCGAAGGCAGATTTATCTCAAGGCTTGCTGCGATATTTTTAGTCTGACTCGAACGCAGATGCTCGAGCAGTTTATGCAATGACACCGACAACTTTCGGTCCTGCTTGACGCAGATCAACATTCGACGTACCGCCCAAGGTTCCGACAGCGCATGGGTCGAAAGACCCAGACCGCCCGCCAGCGCACTGGCCGCTTGTAAGGGCAAGATGCCGATGCCCAATCCGGCCTGAACCATTCGACAGACGGCCTCAAAGCTGCGCACTTGAACGCGTAATCGCAATACCTTGTCGATTGCGACCGCCTGTTCGGTCAGCAGGCGCATGAGTGACGAGTTACCTTCCAGGCCGATCAGGTCGTGGTCGAGCAGATCGGCGAATGCCACGGTCGCCGACCCGCCCAGCCGATGGCTTGGCGGCAGAACTGCCGCGATCCGGTCACTTCGATAATCAAAGGTATCGAGACCATCGACGGTCGAGCCTTCGAGAATGACCCCGATATCGGCCTCGCCGGCTCGAACCGCGCGAATAATTTCAGCCGTCCAGCGTTCTTCGATGATCAGCCGCACCTCAGGATTAGTCGCCGAGAAGCTCGCCAGATCGTCAGGCAGAAATTGCGTGATCGATGAGGTGCTCGCCAAAACCCGCAGAACGCCCTTGCGACCGGCAGCGAAATCCGCCATGTCCGCCTGCATCTGATTGAGTTGCATTAACAAGGCTTTCGCTTGCGGCAGCAAGGCCAGACCGGCCGGTGAAAGCTCGACGCCCTTCGGACTGCGCTCGAGCAAGGGGGTCTTGAAACGATGTTCGAGCAAGGCAATCCGCCGGCTCGCCGCCGCCAAGCCGATGTTCGAAGCGTTGGCCGCTTTGGTGAGACTGCGCAATTCGGCAGCACGCACGAACAGGGCCAGGGAGTCGATATCAGGCAACATTCGGCGGGAGACTACCGTTCGCCAGACGCTTCGTCAATGACCCGCGAGGTACTTGACTCGGCCAGTGTCGTGTTTCACTGTGCAGTAGTGTCTCGCCAGGGTTAAAAAGGGATTGAGCGAGAATCGACGTATATTGAACTCACGACAATTTTTCAACCCAAAATTCAACCCACGTTTCAACCGAGGAGCACGCCTTGATCGTCAAACAGATCTGGACTGGCAACAATTATCGAAACTTTAATTATCTGATTGCCTGCAGCGAAACCGGCGAAGCGCTGGCCATCGACCCGGTGGATGTCGAGAAGTGCCTGAAAGCCGCCAAGGACGAAGGCTGGCAGATCACTCAAATTTTGAATACCCATGAACATCACGACCACACCGGCGGCAATACCGCGATGGTTGCGGCCACCGGCGCCCGGATCCGGGCGCACCAAAACCCCGGCGAAAAAAAACCTGGCAAGTCACGAGCACTGTCGGCCGGTGACGTCGTCAAGGTCGGCAAAACCGTCGAACTCGAAGCGCTCGACACACCGGGCCACACGTTTTGTCATATCTGCCTGTGTTCGCGTGGTGCCAAGCCGGCGCTGTTCTCGGGCGACACGTTGTTCAACGCGGGTGCCGGCAATTGCCACAACGGCGGATCACCGGGCGAGATGTACAAGACCTTCGCCGAACAGCTTGAGAAATTGCCGCCAAACACCTTGCTGTATCCGGGCCACGAC
>JANORY010000040.1:0-2901 GCA_031415535.1 Burkholderiales bacterium
TTTTCGCGATCGCCACCGGCATCGAGGAACATAATAATTACGCGGTTGATTTCATCAACGCCACTCGCTGGATTCGCGAGCACCTGCCGTATGCGAAGATCTCCGGCGGCGTTTCGAACGTGTCGTTCAGTTTTCGCGGCAACGACCCGGCGCGCGAAGCGATACATACGGTGTTTCTGTATCACGCGATCAAGGCTGGCATGAGTATGGGCATCGTTAACGCCGGCATGATGGGCGTGTACGATCAGCTCGCGCCCGAGTTGCGCGAGCGGGTCGAAGACATCGTTCTGAATCGGATTCCGGTCATTGTGGAGCAGCGGCCGGCGAACAGTCCGATCGCCGAGGCGGATTACCCTGCTTATGTAAAAGCCGAGCGCGAGAAAACCGCCACCGAACGGATGATCGAATTCGCGGCGTCGCTGAAAGCCGGTGGTGCCCGCAAGGAAGAGAATCTTGAGTGGCGCGAGCAGCCGGTGGCGCAGCGCCTGGCCCATGCGTTGGTCAATGGCATCACGACGTTTATCGTTGAAGATACCGAGGCGGTCTGGCAGGAGATTACGGCACGCCAGGGCCGGCCGATCGAGGTCATTGAGGGGCCGTTGATGGACGGCATGAATATCGTTGGCGATCTGTTCGGTGCCGGCAAAATGTTCTTGCCGCAAGTGGTCAAGTCAGCGCGCGTCATGAAGCAGGCGGTTGCCCATCTGGTGCCCTACATCGAAGCCGAAAAGCTGCAGATTGCGGCGGCGGGTGGCGATGTGCAATCAAAAGGCAAGATCGTCATTGCGACCGTCAAAGGCGATGTGCATGACATCGGCAAGAACATCGTTTCCGTCGTGCTCCAGTGCAATAATTTCGACGTGGTCAACATGGGCGTGATGGTCGCCTGCTCCGAAATCCTCGCCAAAGCCAAGGAAGAGCGCGCCGACGTCATCGGACTGTCCGGGCTGATCACGCCGTCGCTCGAAGAAATGGCCCATGTCGCCAAGGAAATGGAGCGCGACGAATACTTCCGCTCGCGCAAAACGCCGTTGCTGATTGGTGGTGCGACGACCTCTCGGGTTCATACAGCCGTCAAGATCGCGCCGAACTACTCGGGCCCGGTCGTTTATGTGGCTGATGCCTCACGTTCGGTACCGGTAGCGCAGCAGATCATCTCGAACGAGACCAAGGAAAAATTTGTCGCCGATCTGTCGATCGAATACGACCGGGTCCGCACTCAGCACGCCGCCAAGAAGGGGCCGGAATTGGTGAGCTTGAATGAAGCGCGTGCCAACAAACCCAAAATCGCGTGGGTGCTGACGGCCGACGATCATCCGGGTACACCCGGTATTCATGTGCAGTCGCACTATCATCCGCCGAAGCCCAAGTTCATTGGCCGGCGTTTGTTCAAGAACTTCGATCTGGCCGAGATCGCCCGCTACATCGATTGGCATCCATTCTTTCAGACTTGGGATCTGCACGGACCGTATCCGGCGATTCTTAAGGATGACGTGGTTGGTGAATCAGCGCGGCGCGTCTATTCGGATGGCAAGTCCATGCTCAAGCGCGTGATCGAAGGCCGCTGGCTGACTGCCAATGCGGTTGTGTCGTTCTTGCCGGCCAATTCCATCAATGATGATGATATTGAGGTCTACACCGACGACACACGCACCGAAATCGCCTTTGTCTATCGCAACTTGCGCCAGCAAATCTCGAAGCGTGAAGGCGTTGAAAATAAATGCCTGGCCGACTACATCGCACCGAAGACCATCGATGGCCGTCCTTCCGGCATCGCCGACTACCTAGGCATGTTCGCAGTCACCAGTGGTCTGGGTATCGAGAAAAAGGAGAAGGAGTTCGTGGGCCTGCTCGATGATTATTCGAGCATCATGTTAAAGGCGATCGCAGATCGGCTGGCCGAAGCATTTGCCGAATGCCTGCACGAACGGGTTCGCAAGGACCTCTGGGGCTATGCACCGACCGAACAATTATCGATCGAGCAACTGGTCAAGGAAGCCTACCGCGGCATTCGGCCGGCACCCGGTTATCCGGCCTGTCCCGAACACACGGTCAAGCGCGATATGTTCGATGTCATGCGCTGTGAAGACATCGGCATGATTTTGACCGAGAGCTTCGCCATGTTCCCGGCGGCCAGCGTCTCCGGCTTTTACTTGTCACATCCGGCGTCGAGTTACTTTAACGTCGGTCGGATCGGCGAAGATCAGCTCAAGGATTACGCTGGGCGCGCGGGTCGCGACGAAGAAGAGTTGCGCCGCGCTTTGTCGAGTGCACTGGGTTAATACTCTTGCCCAGTACGTCGGGCAATTAACGCCGGTGCGCCGCTAGAACAGCGCCCGCGAGATGTCAGTGTCAATGATCAGCATCGCCGCACTGCTGCCGGTGCCGCTGGTGTAGACCACATAAGCCTGGCCGCCGTTGCTGACGACGCCGGGTTGCAAGGTCCAGCCGCCAGTGGCGATGAGCGCGTCGCCGACATTGCCGTCAACGACCAGTTGCCGTTGCGCAACCGAGCTCGACAATCCATTCCAGCCGGCACCGCTGTTAAACACGTTTGAGCTGGCGAAGTCGAGTACATCGGTGACTGACAGGGTCAGCGTGTTGTTGCCAGAGCCGGTTAAATTGACGCGCTCGAAACTGGTGATGGCGGTCGCCGGCACATTGAGCAGATTCAGCGACAGGCCCGCGCCGTTGAATGAAAAGGTATCAATGCCACCTCGCCCGTCGATATTGGCACCGGCCGTGGCTAGATTGGCCAGCTCGGAGCCGTCAAGCAACAAGGTGTCATTGCCATTGCTGCCCCGGTACACCGTCGCAATCGTGTTGATGACCACGGCCACACTGCTGCTGGCGCTATTGCCAGCAGTATCAGTAGCCGTCGCGCTGACCGTTGCAACGCCG
>JANORY010000041.1:0-3663 GCA_031415535.1 Burkholderiales bacterium
TGGCGCTCGCCTGGGCCAAGCATGATCCGAATAAAACATTGCGCACGCCGGCGGTACGTTGTGCGGAACAATTCGATACACTCTTCATTCAAAAGTATTTTGAAGCTCATGGTGCCGGGCTGCTCTTACCGCGCAATCGGACGAAGCTCAAGATGGTGTACCGACCTGCCTCGGCAGGTTTTCGTGGTTACCAGGAGTTGCGCTTAAATTTCGGAGAGACGCCGGACGTCACTGCGTTGACCGCGCCGCTCCAAATGCTGCAGCGCATAGTCGACGCCGCGACGACTGAGCTAGAAGCGTATAGTCGCTTCATCGGTAAGAACCTCGGAGACAAGTTCGCGCTCGAGGGTCTACTGCATCTACCGGCATCCCTGTGGCCCGACGGTGCCCGATCTGCCCTGAATGGCTTGAAGGATCGCATGGGCTCGGGTATGGTGACCTTGACGTTTCAGGATTTGCTCGCGGGTCTTGATGCCCGATCGATTTTTACCAGGGATAAGACTCTGGCCCTTGCTCGTACGCTTGAATCAGTCAATATCGGCTTGGAGCCAGACGTGCTGGGCGGAGCAAAGGCACCGAAGCCAACGGATGCTATTGTGTTGTTCACGATCCCACCGGGCGAAGCGCTCGCCCGTTCGAGCGCGCCCTATCAGGCGGCTGTGCTCACGCTGCAACTGGCGGCGGCACTCGCCTCATCGGATGAGGATTTTAGTTCCCATGAGATCAGCTACCTGCGCGAGCAGATCCAGTCATGGAATCATCTCACGCCGAACCACATCCGACGTTTGCTGGCGCACCTGAGGCTACTCATGTCAGCACCTCTATCGCTGTCGGTGCTGAAAAAGAAACTCGAGCCACTCGACGCCGCAGCCCGGGAAATCATCGCTGCGTTCATGGCAACCGTGGCGCAATCCGACGGCGCAGTGACGCCTGCGGAGATCAAATTGCTGGAGAAGCTCTACACAGCTTTAGGCGTCGCGCCAAACAAGATCTTCAGCACGCTCAACGCAGAAGCCGTGGGCGAGACACATGCGACAACTGGCCGAGCTAGCGGCACCGGATTCCAGCTCGATTCCGTCAGGATTGCAGCGTTGCAACGAGATACTGAGAAAGTATCGGCACTGCTTGCCAATATTTTTAAGGAGGAAGAGGAAGAAGTCCAAGGTCCTCCACAGACAGAGCTGGAGTTCGCCGCCGAATCGACCGCCGTACAAGGTATTCTCGGCTTGGCCGAACCTTATCAGTCATTGGCCCGATTGCTACAATCACGTCCGCAGTGGAGCCGTGATGAATTACTTGACGTTGCTGCCGACCTCGAATTGATGCTGGACGGCGCTTTGGAACACATCAACGAGGCCGCCTTTGAGCACTACAACATGGCCCTAACGGAGGGTCACGACCCTCTGACGATCAATGCCGAGACTCTGGAAATGATTCAAGCATGAGCTCCATACGTCAAAAGGACCGCGACGCGGTCATCCAATCACTGCGCGCCGGGGTCGTACCGCGAATGGGTCAGCACTTGGTCCAGGTAGGGCGAACCCGAGAAATCGAGGCGTTGGTTGCCGATATCGAACGCATCGCCGATGGTGGCTCCGCGTTTCGAATTGTCGTCGGAGAGTACGGCGCTGGCAAGACGTTCTTCTTGAACCTTGTACGTGCAGTAGCGATGGAGAAGAAACTCGTCGTAACCAATGCCGATCTGAACCCCGATCGGCGGCTGCATGCAAGCGGCGGCCAGGCTCGTTCGCTATATGCCGAATTAATGCGTAACCTGTCGACTCGCACCAAACCCGACGGTGGGGCGCTCAGCGGTGTGGTTGAGAAATTCATCGCGTCGGCCCAGGCAGAAGCCAAGTCTGCGGGCCAATCCACTGAAACCATCCTTAGGCAAAAACTCGATCGACTGACAGAGCTTGTCAACGGTTATGCCTTTGCAGACGTGATTGCCGCTTACTGCAAAGCCTTCGAGGAGGGCAACGAGACTCTGAAGTCCGACGTTGTTCGATGGTTACGCGGCGAGTACTTAACGAAAACGGACGCTCGGCAGGCGCTTGGCGTGCGATCGATCGTCGATGACGCTTCACTGTACGATCAACTAAAGCTGATGGCCCGGTTCGTTCGGCTGGCGGGATTTTCAGGGCTGCTGGTGGGCTTGGATGAATTGGTGAACTTGTACAAACTGGCGAACACCCAGGCACGCAATGCAAACTACGAGCAGATTCTTCGGATCCTCAACGATTCCCTTCAAGGCTCTGCCGTCGGCTTGGGCTTTATATTCGGCGGCACGCCGGAATTCCTGTTCGATAAACGCCGCGGTCTTTACAGCTATCCAGCGCTACAGAGTCGCCTTGCGCAAAACAGCTTTGCAGTCGAGGGTATGGTGGATTTCAGCGGCCCGGTCCTGAGTCTGTCGAGTCTGACTCCCGAGGACTTCTACGTGTTGCTGCAAAAAATCCGCCATGTCTATGCATTCGGCGATACGCAAAAGTATACCGTGCCTGACCAGGCAGTCTTCAGTTTCATGGAACATTGCTCGAAACGTATCGGCGATACCTACTTCAGGACCCCCAGGACCACCATCACCTCGTTCATCAATCTGTTGGCAGTGCTGGAACAGAATCCCGGTGCGACCTGGCAGGATTTGATGGGCGGTATTGCAGTCGAGGCTGATACCGGGGGCGCCGGCGAACGAATGCAGGATGGTGGTGAAGCCGACGAATTTGCCTCGTTCAAGCTTTAGTGCGGTCACAGGATAATCCGGTGTCCGAGCCGAGTTCCTCGTTTCATCTGCTGGATGAGCGCATCCAGCGCTACATCTGGGCCGAGGGCTGGGAAGCTCTGCATGAGGCACAGGAGGCGGCCATCCCGCTTGTGATCGGCGCTAACCAGGATGTTATTGTCGCAGCCGCAACCGCAGCCGGAAAAACTGAAGCCGCATTCCTACCAGCACTGACCCAAGTGTTGGCACACGATGGCGCCGGACTAATCGTTTACATCAGTCCGCTCAAGGCACTGATTAATGATCAGTTTGGTCGCCTTGATCGGCTGTGCGAACAACTGGAGATTCCCGTTTGGCCGTGGCACGGCGACATTTCGGCGTCGATCAAAGCCCGGTTTTTGAAGCAGCATAATGGCGTGTTGCTCATTACGCCCGAATCACTCGAGGCGATGCTATGCAACCGTGGTACCGCCGTGGCCAGCACCTTCGGGAATCTCACGTTTCTAATAGTCGACGAGTTGCACGCATTTATCGGAACGGAACGCGGAAAACAACTCCAGTCACTGATGCACCGGATGGAGCGATCAATTGCTCGTACCGTGCCCCGGATCGGACTGTCCGCGACCCTGGGCGATATGCAATTGGCTGCCGACTTTCTGCGACCCGGAAAGGGTACCTCGGTCACGATTGTGGAGTCCTATTCATCGGGAGGTCTATTTAAGATATTTATCTGAGGATTCGAAGAGCCGCACGTCTCCCGATTTGATGACGATGTGACAGATCTGGATCCGGTAACGCCGGAGATCATCGCCCGTCAGCTCCTCGAGGTCCTGCACGGATCAAATAATTTGGTATTTCCGAATTCCAGGCGCGAGGTCGAGCGCTACACATTTCTGCTCACGCAGCTCTGCAAGGATCAGAAGATCCCCAACGAGTTTTGG
>JANORY010000042.1:0-3183 GCA_031415535.1 Burkholderiales bacterium
AACACCCGGTTCAGATCGTGGCTCGCTTCGCGATCACGATCTAACCTTATTCGTTAGGTGCTCTCTTCAGGCGTGCTGCGCAAGTTCTTCGCGCACAATTTCACGTACCTTGTCGGCCGTCAGTGCCGCAGGTTTCTTCTCAAGCGCAACCCGCAGCGTCTCGTTGATCAACGTTTGATACCCTTTTCCTGTCTTCTCCGACTTCGCACGAAAACTCTCGATCACCGCGTCGTCAAGGTACATCGTTACACGGGTCTTTCCTTTAGGGGTCTTTAATGGTCCTCGACGGGCAGTCGAAAAGTCAATTTCCTTCTTCATATGCTCTCACGTCTTTGGGCTTCGGGCGCCGCACAGATATCAGGCGCACATCATCGCCTCGGTAGGTGTAAACAACAATTCTGAGATCCCCGAAGATATTTCGACCCAAAGCAACAAATCTTTGTTCACCTTGAGCCGTCTGATCTTCAACTGTCAGAACAAGCGGATCGTCCGTTACTCCGTCGCCTTCGGTCAGCGAAATTCCGTGTTTCTGAATATTCGCTGCATCCTTCTTCGGATCGAAATCAGACTCCTTGCATCATTGTGTGCACGTTATGCATATATGTCAACCCAGCACCGCTGACGGATGCCGGACAACACCTAACGTAAAAATATCAACGATTGACATTGACCAGCGTTCGGCCACGCACCGTGCCCGCCAGAATGCTCGGGGCAAACGTCAACGCTTCGGCCAAAGACACTTCATTGGCCATGGCGTCGAGTTTCGCGAGATCAAAACTTTGTGCAAACGCATCCCACGCTGCCTGACGATCGGCCATGGGACACATGACCGAGTCAATGCCAATCAGCCGTACGCCGCGCAAGATAAACGGTGCCACCGAGGCGGGAAAGTCCATGCCCTGCGCCAGACCGCAGGCCGTGACCACACCTCGGTAGCGCGTCTGCGCGCAGGCATTGACCAAGGTGTGTGAGCCAACCGCGTCGATCACACCAACCCAGCGCTCTTTCTGCATGGGTTTGCCGACTGCTGCAAGTGCTGCGCGATCAATGACCTCGGCCGCACCGAGCGATTTCAAATAGTCGGCCTCGTTCAGCCGGCCGGTCGAGGCGACGACTCGGTAGCCCCAGCCGGACATGATTGCAATGGCCACACTGCCGACCCCACCAGCAGCACCGGTGACCAGAATCTCACCATCGCTGGCGCGGACACCCTGGCTCTTCAGTGCCAGGGCGGACAACATGGCGGTGTAGCCCGCCGTGCCGATCAGCATTGCCTGTCGACTGGAAATATTGGCCGGTAACTTGACGAGCCACTGGCCCTTTAATTGCGCCTTTTGGGCCAGACAGCCCCAATGCGTTTCGCCGACCCCCCAACCGTTTTGCACCACCCGATCGCCCGGCTTGAAGTTCGCATCACTTGAGGATTCGACGACTCCGGCGCCGTCAACGCCCGGCACCATCGGCCATTTGCGAACCACCGGCGATTTGTTGCTGATCGCTAGCCCATCCTTGTAGTTAATCGTCGAGTAATCGATACGAACAAGCACATTGCCATCGGCTGCGTGGGTCTGCAAATCGGCGTCACTCAACTCGCGCTGGTTGGCAGTGAAACCGGTGTCGTTCTTGTCGAGAAATAACGCCTGGAATGCCATCTTCGTCCTTGGTGAAAAAAATTCAATAATACGCAAGCCGTGCCGTGCCGTGCAGTGCCTTAACTACTACTAACGCAGATCAATCACCCGCTTCGCCTTGCCCATCGACCGCTCGATCTTGCCAATCGGTTCGATCACGATATCCGCCGACACGCCGATAAAAGTTTTGATCGCATGCGCCAACTGAGCCGCTTCCTGCTGATGCGTCTGTGCCTGCGTCTGCGTCGCCGCCAGCGGGCCGGCAAGCTCGGCCTTGGTTTCAATCCGCACCGTCAAGGTGTCCATCGGCCCGTCTTTGCGCAACTCGCAAACGTAATGCGGTGACAGTGCGGCTTGCTTGAGGATCAATTCTTCAATCTGACTCGGGAACACATTGACGCCTCGAATGATCATCATATCGTCACTGCGGCCGGTGATTTTCTGCATGCGACGCATGGGCCGAGCAGTACCCGGCAACAAGCGCGTCAGATCACGGGTGCGGTAGCGAATAATCGGCAAGGCTTCCTTGGTGAGCGAGGTCAATACCAATTCACCGAACTCGCCCTCGGGCAGAACTTCACCGGATTCCGGATCGACGATCTCTGGGTAAAAATGATCCTCCCAAAGGGTCGGACCATCCTGGGTTTCGACGCACTCGCTGGCAACGCCAGGTCCCATGACCTCGGACAGGCCGTAGATATCGACCGCCTGGATCGACAAGCGCCGCTGGATCTCAGCGCGCATTTCATTGGTCCAGGGTTCGGCACCAAAGATGCCGATCCGAAGGCTGCAGGACTTTGGATCAATTCCCTGTCGCTCGAACTCGTCGGCGATGGCCAACATATAACTGGGCGTCACCATGATGATGTCGGGACGAAAGTCGGTCATCAACTGCACTTGCCGCTCGGTCTGACCACCGCCAAACGGCACCACGGTCAGGCCAAGCTTTTCGGCGCCGTAATGCGCGCCCAAGCCGCCGGTAAACAAGCCATAGCCGTAGCTCACATGCACCATGTCGCCGTGGCGCGCCCCGCCGGCGCGGATCGAGCGTGCGACCAGTGAACTCCAGGTGTCGATGTCGCCTTTGGTGTAACCCACCACGGTTGGCTTACCGGTAGTTCCCGAGGAGGCGTGAATGCGCACGACCTGTTCGCGTGGTACTGCGAACATGCCAAATGGGTAAGTCGATCGAAGGTCCGCTTTGGTTGTGAACGGATAGTTCTTAAGATCTGCCAGAGACTTCAGATCTTCAGGCGCGACCCCCAAGGCAGCAAACTTTTGCCGATTGTGCGGCACTCGTTCATACGCCAAGGCTAGACTCGCGCGCAGGCGCTGCAGTTGCAGGGCGCGCAATTCGTCGATACTGGCGGTCTCGATCGCATCGAGCGGCATACCCCCCGCAGATAACTTCATCAGTTCGTCTCCTCGAAAAATTGCCCCTTGATGGTCGCGGACCTTCCTCGAAACAAGGCAACTACTTCGGTCGCCCCCTGATGCTCGCGAGTCACCCGCACGTCGTACAGCCCAGTGCGTCCGGCCAGATGCAGCTCGG
>JANORY010000043.1:0-12894 GCA_031415535.1 Burkholderiales bacterium
GACTCGACGGCTAATGATTTGACGGTCGTTGAAGTCATCGCCTTCGGCGATATCCAGGGCTGCATCTATTGTTTTCAACAACTGCTTGAAAACATCGCACACACCGATCGCCAACCTAAAAAGTTCTGGCTGTGTGGTGATCTGGTCAATCGCGGGCCACGGTCCCTTGCCATGTTGCGCTGGGCCTATCAGAATCGTGATCGGCTGGTTACCGTCCTGGGCAATCACGATTTGCATTTTCTGGCGCTGCAGGCCGGCGCGCGCAAGACGTCCCGCTCGGACACCTTAAACGAATTGTTGCAGGCCCGCGATTGCGCCCAACTCGCCGACTGGCTGCGGCGACAGCCATTGGCACATTATCAAGACGGCCACCTGTTGGTCCATGCCGGTATGCTGCCGCAGTGGCGCGTTGCCGACGCACTAAGCTATTCAGCGGAAGTTCAGGCGGTTCTGGCTGGCCCCAATTGGCAAACATTCATGCATCAAATGTACGGTGACGAACCGCGCCAGTGGCAGGACGCGCTGCAGGGCGTAGCGCGCCTGAGAGTCATCATCAATGGCTTGACCCGGCTGCGTTTTTGCAGCGCTGCTGGCGCAATGGATTTCGCCAGCAAGGAAGGCAGTGCCAGCGCGCCACCCGGAATGTTGCCCTGGTTCGACGTCCCCGAACGCGCCAGCCAGGACTGCACCATCGTCTTCGGTCATTGGTCTAGGCTGGGTCTGGTGAATCGCTCGAACCTGTTGGGCCTGGATACTGGCTGTGTTTGGGGCGGTGCGCTTAGCGCTGTGCGCCTCGCAGATCGCGAACTATTTCAGGTAAGTTGTCCTCAAGCGGTAAACCCAAGGCCTGGCTGATCTGGCCGCGTGCGGCGTTGGCCAGCGCATGTCGCTGTTTGACCAGCGGCTCGCCGAATGCTGCTGAATCTGGCAAGGCGACGACTTCGGCAATCACGCCAGGCGCCTGGACTATTCTCAATACGGATTGTACGAAGGTGATCTCGCCCGCGAAGTAAATGATTCCCTGTTCACCGCGCAAAGGCGCGCCCTGCTCGTCGAAGTAACGAAGCCCAAGCGGCACCACGGTCGAGTTCGCCTGCACCGCCGCTTCTATCAGATTGCCGTGAAACGGCAACAAACGTCTGCCATCGCTGGTGGTGCCCTCCGGAAAAACCGCTACTCGCCGGCCACTCTTAAGGGCCTGTTCGACGCGCTTGATCATATTGTGAACCGCATGGCGTTTGCCGCGCTCGAGGAACAAGGTGCCGACGCTGCCAACCAAGGTGCCGACCAGCGGCCAGGAGGCAATATCATCCTTGGCAATGAAGCAGGAGGGCGCAACCGAATTGATGACAAAAATATCCAGCCAGGAGACATGGTTGGCAACGATCATCCGGCCGTAGGTATCCTCGTCAAGATCACCTGGCCGAAAATTGGCGTTCAACTGGACTCGTACGCCGACGCTGGCCATTAACCAGCGCGACCAGCCTTGGACGGTCTTGTCGCGGCGTCGCGGACTCATGAACGGGAAGGCGATGAACACGGTCAGCAAACCGCCGAACAACAGAAGAAACATGGCCAGCAAGCGGCTGCTGGCACGAATCATCAGAATCACAGAACATCCATCCTGATCATTGCGGTGACGACTCGTAAACGGTCATGCCGCCGACCAGCGTGTGACGCACCCGACCAAGCAGTTCGCGCCCCAGATATGGCGTATGTTTGCCCTGACTGGCCAGGTGCTTGGGCTCGACGGTCCAGGCGTGCTCGGGATCAAACACGCAGATATCGGCCATAGCCCCGGCTTTCATCTGACCGCGATCAATACCGAGAATCGCCGCCGCTGCCGAGCTGGCTTTCGCCAACGCCAGCGGCGCGGCCACGCCTTCCTCACGGGCCCATTTCAAGACCAAGGGCAGCAGCAGCTCAAGTCCGGTTGTACCGGGCAAGGCCTCGCCGAACGGCAAGGACTTTTCGTCATCATCGAGCGGGGTGTGGTCCGAGCAAATGGCGTCAATGGTGCCATCGAGCAGCGCGGCCCGAATCGCTTCGCGATCGCGTTGGCCGCGAAACGGCGGCGTTACGCGGCACAGGCTGTCGAAGAATCCGATATCGACATCAATCAGATGGATATGATGGACCGCGACGTCACAACTGATCGGCAAGCCTTCGCGTTTGGCGGCACGTACCAACGCCAACCCGGCAGCCGACGAGATGCGGCACAAATGAACCCGGCAGCCGGTCACTCGAATCAGCTCGAAAATGGTGTGCAGCGCAACCGTCTCGGCAATCACCGGCACACCCGATAAACCGAGCCGCGAAGCCACCGGACCACTGTGCGCAATACCACCGTGCGACAGATACGGATCTTGCGGGTGAAACCAGACGGTAAAGCCAAAGGTTCGCGCATATTGCAAACTGCGCAACAGGCTTTGTGTATCAAAAATCGGCTGGTTGACATTGGAAAAACCGATGCAGCCGGCCTCGGCGAGTTCAGCCATCTCGGTGATGACCGAGCCCTTCAAGCCGACCGTCAAGGCGCCGAGCGGAAACAGATTGGCGCGCAACAGTCCGTGCGCTCGATGTTTGAGCATTTCGACCAGTCCGGGTTCATCGAGCGGCGGATCGGTATCTGGCGGACAACACAGCGAGGTCACCCCGCCGGTGATTGCCGCCAGCATCTCGGACTCAAGCGTCGCACGATACTCCGAGCCCGGTTCGCGCAAGCGCGCGGACAGATCGACCAGCCCTGGTGCCACCAGACAGCCGCGCGCATCAATCACCTTTTGCGCCACAAAGCCGGCCGGCGCATCGCCCAAGGCCGCAATCCGGTCGCCGGCAATGTGCAAGGCCTGGGCCGAGATTGACCCGGCGATCGGGTCAATCAATTGACCGTTCAGAATCGACGTGTTCATCGGGGTGCCGCCAGAATGCTCATCACTGCCATTCGCACCGCAATCCCAAAAGTCACCTGATCGAGAATCACCGAGCGCGGTCCGTCGGCCACCGCGGACTCAATCTCAACGCCGCGATTCATCGGCCCCGGATGCATGACAATAACATCGGACTTGGCGACCGCAAGCTTCTCCTGGGTCAGGCCGTAGTGCTTGAAGTACTCCTGTGCCGATGGCAGCAAGGCACCTCCCATCCGTTCATTTTGCAAGCGCAACATGATGACCACATCGACATCGCGCAGACCTTCGGTCATATTGGTGAAGGTGCGAACCCCCATTTGTTCGATACCGCCCGGCAATAGTGTGTACGGTGCAATCACTCGAACCTCGGGCACACCGAGCGTCGTCAGCGCGTGAATATCGGAACGTGCGACCCGCGAATGCAAGATATCACCCACAATAGCGACGCGCAGTTGCGTGAAGTCTCGCTTGAAATGGCGGATCGTGTAGGCATCGAGCAAGCCCTGAGTCGGATGCGCGTGACGACCGTCGCCGGCGTTAATGACATGCACATGCGGTGCAACATGCTGGGCGATTAAAAAAGGTGCACCGCTCTGCGAATGCCGCACCACAAACATATCGGCATGCATCGCCGACAGATTGTCGATTGTGTCCAGCAAGGATTCACCCTTGGCGGTCGACGAGGTGCTGACATTCAGGTTGATCACGTCAGCCGACAGGCGCGACGCGGCAATTTCGAAAGTGGTTCGGGTCCGCGTCGAATTTTCGAAGAACAGATTGAACACCGACTTGCCGCGCAACAACGGCACTTTCTTAAATTCGCGATTCGAGATACCCAGAAAGCTCGATGCGGTATCAAGGATGTGCGTCAGAATCGATTTCGGCAGGCCCTCGATGGTCAGCAGATGCTGCAGCTCGCCGTTTGAATTCAGTTGCGGATGGCGCATGCCTTTACTCGATCCGCAGCGTCAGCGCGGATGCTGAATCTTGCGCGAGCACGTAATTACGATCGGCTGCGAGCGGGAAAACACCGCCGCAAAAGCGTGCCTCAATCGGCAGTTCACGACCGCCGCGATCCAAGAGGACCGCCAGCTCAACCGAGTTCGGCCGGCCATAATCGAACAGCTCATTGAGCGCTGCGCGAACGGTGCGTCCGGTGTAAAGAATATCGTCAACCAGGATGATGTTCGCGCCGACGGTTGCGAACGGCAAATCAGTGGCCTTCATGTCACCCGGCAATCCGCGCCGACCGTAGTCATCGCGATGAAACGCGCTAGACAAGGCCCCCAACGGGGTCGTGATCGATAACTCGCGGTGCAAACGTTCCGCGATCCAGGCACCACCGCTGTGAATTCCGATAAAGTGAACTTCGGTCGCAGGCCGATCCGACAGGCTTTGCGCGATTTGCTGAAGCAAATTGCCGTAGGCAAGCTCAGCGTCGGGCAGCGAATCATTCATGTTTAGGAAGGGGTATCGAGTTCAGACCAGTATTGTCGCAGGATTATCGCCGCTGCAAGCGCATCCAGGCCAGGTTTGCCGCGCGCGCGCGCGCCGGAACTTCGATTTTCAGACGATGATTGGGCGGATTGCGCGTCGACGCTGCTGTAACGCTCATCGACCAGTACCACCGGCAACGCGAAGCGCCCGCGCAACTGCCGTGCAAAGCGCTCACAGGCCAAGGTCATCGCATGTGCTTGACCATCCGGATGAAGCGGGCGGCCGACCACCAGACAGGCCGGCTGCCATTCGTTAATCAGCGCTTGAATATTGAGAAATCGAGCGGTCTCACCGGCAACTTCAATGACGGCGATCGCCTCGCCCGATCGGAGCAAGCCATTGCCGACCGCAACACCAATCCGCCGACGACCAAAATCGAAGCCTAATACCGTTGCAACTGAACCCTGCGCAGTGCCTCGGCTCAAGCCCGTCCCGCTGCAACCAGGAACGCCGGATTGATGCCGAGAATCCCGAACGCGCGCGACGAACGTTGTTCAACCGGCGTGTCGAAAATGACCGCTGAATCGGCCGGTACACTCAACCACGAGTTACGACTCAATTCGCTTTCCAACTGACCTGGGCCCCATTGAGAATAACCGAGTGCGACCATCAAGCGCTGCGGGCCTTCATCGCGTGCGACCGCCTCAAGTACGTCTTTGGAGGACGTCAAACCGACTTCGTCGCACACGTTAATGGTGTGCCCCCAGGAGCCGATCGGCGCATGCAAAACAAAACCGCGATCCGGTTGAACCGGGCCGCCATAGTGAACCGGGGCTGCGCCCAGTTCCGGATCGTTTAGCTTCAGTTCGATGCGCTCAAACAGCGAACGCATATTAAGTTCCATGGTCCGGTTAATTACCAGGCCGAGCGCACCCTTCTCGGTATGCTCGGCCAGATAGACAACGGTACCGCCAAAGTTCTGATCGACCAGAGTCGGCATGGCCACCAGAAAATGGTGCGTCAGATTAACGCTAAGTAGAGATGAAGACATGCTTCACATTGTACGGAGGGTGGCCTGCGCGGACAATCGTTAGTATTAATGGAGCCGCAATTTTTATGGCCCATTGCCTTGCCGTTTTTAACCCTTTGTCTGTTTATTAACAGCTTGCCTGACAGTCTTCAGTTTTCACTCAAGGTTCGTTGCAGATTTATTGCACATCGATACCGACATAAAAACTACATCGTCTATAAAGGAAGCGCAATCGGCGGCGTGTCAGCAGACTTGAGCGGGGCATCCTCGGGCTTGAGGAAGCTGTTCACATGAGCCAGCAATTCTTCCTCGACAAACGGCTTGCCCAGGTAGACATTGACACCGAGCGATTGTGCATAGTTGCGATGTTTGTCGGCCGTGCGCGAGGTAATCATGATGATCGGAATATGTTTGAAGCGCTCATCGGCGCGAATATGTCGGGTCAGATCGAAGCCATCCATACGCGGCATTTCAATATCGACCAGCATCACATCCGGCAAGCTGTCTTGTAACTGGCGCAGGGCATCAACACCGTCCTTGGCGAGCATAACTTCGTAGCCCTCGCGGCTTAGTAGCCGCTGCGTGACCTTGCGCACGGTGACCGAATCGTCAACGACCATAATGGTGGCCGGTAACGCCGCCAGCTCGGCCTGCTGCGATTCAATCATCCGCACGCCGTTGGCAAATACATTACCTGCGGCTTGCGCCATGACCACCGCGTTAATGATCAGAACGATATCGCCATTGCCCATCACGGTTGCACCGGCAACACCGCGCACCTTGGCAATCTGCGGGCCGACGTTCTTGACCACAACCTCTTGATTGCGCGAGATCGCGTCAACATGCAGCGCCAGACGCTGCAAGCCGGAACGCACCACCACCACCGGCGAATAGTGCTGCGTCATCGGTTTCGGATCGGCCAACTCGATCAGCGCGCCAAGATAGGCAAGCGGCAATTTCGCGCCTTGCCATTCGATGGCATTCTCGGCATAGGCTGCCGTCAAGGCCGCTGGTTTGAGCTGCATGACCTGTTCAACACTCGACGATGGGATCGCAAACCGATGTTCACCGGCCGTGACCATAACCACCTGGGCAATCGCCAAGGTCAGCGGCAAATGAACGATAAAACGGCTGCCCTTGCCGGCAATCGATTCGATATCGATCCGGCCACCGAGCGCATTGGTTTCGGCACGCACCACATCCATCCCGATGCCGCGACCGGCCAGCTCGGTCACTTTGTCGGCGGTTGAAAATCCAGCCGAGAAAATCAGTTCGGCTGCTTCCTGAGCACTCAAGATTTTGTCGGCGGTTATCAATCCTTGCTTGAGCGCCCGGGCGGTGATCTTGGCAACGTCAAGGCCTTTGCCATCATCGGCGAACGACAAAACGATCTCATTGCCTTCTTGACGAACCTCGACTTTTATTTCACCGGTCTCGGGTTTGCCCAGTGCAAGACGCTCCGTCCTCGACTCGATGCCGTGGGCCACCGAGTTGCGCAATAAATGCTCAATTGGGCCGGCCATTTTCTCAAGCACACCGCGATCAATTTCTGCACCCGAGCCCCGCAAATCAAGATTGACGCGCTTGTCGGCGTCCTTGGCGGCTTGACGAACTACTCGGTACATCCGATCCGAAATCGATCCGATCTGCACCATGCGAACGCGCATCAGGTTCTGCTGCAGTTCACGCAACAACTGGCCCTGTCGCAATAAATCCTGCGACGCAGTATCCAGGTTGCGCGAGGCATTCTGCTGAACGGTGGCGACATCGTTGACCGCCTCGGCCAGCATCCGCGAGAGCTCCTGGAATCGTGTGAAACGATCAAACTCGAGCGGATCAAAACTGCGATCCTGCTCACGTTGTTGCGCAAATCGTGCCTGTATCTGGCTCTCGGCCTGAATTTCGATTTCACGCAACTGGGTACGCAGCCGGGTCACATTTTCGGTCAGGTCACTCAGCGATTGCCGCAAGCTGGTTAACTCGTTATCCAGCCGCGACCGCGAGATCGATACCTCACCCGCTTCGTTAACCATTCGATCCAGCAAATCGGCCCGAACACGGACCAGTTGCGCCGACGGTGACTGCGCGGTGAGCGAATGATTCTGTTGCGCACTACCCGGCGTGCTTGCTGGCGTGCTAGCTTGGGTTGCGTCGAGCGTCTCCGGATTCGAGTCAACCGGCAAGGGGAGTGGCGATCCCGCTGGCAAACGGTGTCGCGCCGGTTCCTTGATCGACTCAAACAACGCGACCGTGTGGTCATGATCGGCCGTCAATGTCTCGATCATATCGAGCGGCACAGACTGCATCAGCAGCAGCGTCTCGATCTGGGATTCCATCTCATGGACATGTTGGCCCAGGGTCATGGCACCCGCCATTCGCGCACTGCCCTTGACGGTATGCATCGCCCGCATCAAGTTGTGCGCCGGCTCGGCGTTGGCAGGATTCTCTGCCCAACGACGCAAGTCTTCGCCGATCTGCGGCAAATAATCCGCCGCCTCTTCGATAAATATCGGCAGCAAGTCGACGTCCAGCTCATCCTGACAAACCATCGCTTCCGGCTGCTCGGCAAGCGGATCATCTACAGCCGACCGATCCGCTTCGAACCAGGTTTCGTCAACCGCTAACGGGTCGTCGACCTCAACTTGATCTTCTTCGGCCAGATACACCGCCGGTGCCGGCAGCAACCCGGCTTCCAGACTAACCAGCGCGAGCACTGTGTCCGCGTTGTGCGAGGGCTCGCGGCCACCCGCGAATTGATGCAACATCAGTTGAACCTGATCGACCGCCGCGATCATTGTCTCGGCCTGATCATCGGTAAGCTGGCAGGCATGCGCGTTCAAGCGCAGGTAAATACTTTCAAGACTCTTGGCAATCTGATGAACCACTTCCAGGCCGACCAGCGCCGCGCTGCCCTTTAACGAGTGTGCTGCGCGAATCACCGGTTCCTCGATCTGCCGGATCTTTTCGGTGCGCCAGTGCGCGCTGTCGGTCACCAGCTTCGCAACCAGGTCATCGGCTTCACCGAGGAAGATCATATAAAGCGGACGGCTGATCTGGCGGCCATCAATCAGTACGTAATCGCTCGCGCCTTCGTCATTCGCGCCTTCGTCATTCGCGCCTTCGACCAAGACGCCAGAATCCATTGGCGAAGGCTGCCCCGCGGACACCATGCCGGCAATCGCCAGGTCCAAATCGGCACCGAAATCGGCAACCTCGATTGACATATCCTGAGCGGACTCGGCAACCAGGACCTGCAATTCAATTTCATCGAGCTGCCGGCGCTCGCCCGATGCCACAACCTCGGGCGCAGCGACAAGCAAGGGTTCGTTGGCAACCGCAACCAGTTGCTGCTGGTTAAAGCTGTCGGCGACGGCGGCCGCTTGCAAGGCCTCATCGGTCGTCTGAATCGGTATCGCTTCCAGTTGACCATAAGCGGTCAATAGGGGCAGCACACCGGCGCGAAATTGCTCGGCGGCGGCCACCACGGCGCCTGGCTTAACAAGCGCGCCGGCATCGCGCGCCAGCAATTCCGTCCATGCATCAAAAAAGGTACACGACCATTCAATCAATTCATGCAGCGCCAGCGTGCCAGCACGTTCTTCGGCCATCCAGATATTGAGCACTTGCTCCATAGCCCAGCCTGCCTCACCGAAGCTGTTCAGCCCGACCATACGGCTGGAACCCTTCAGCGTATGAAAGCTGCGGCGGATCGTAGTCAAGGAGTCTCGGTCGGCCGGTGAATGGCGCGAAATTGCCTGGCTTTCTCGGATGGCCGCCAGCACTTCCTTGGCCTCCTCAAGAAAAATTTCCAGCAATTCGGTGTCAACCGCCGCTTCGCTTTCGGGCAATTTTGTCGCGGCGATTTCGGTCACGACGGGAGCAGGCGCGAGACTGGAAATACTGGCCGTCAATTCGAGCAGATTATTGCCGCCATCGCTGTCTAACAGTTCAATCGCGGCATTCGCCTTGTTCTTCAATTCACCGTCGTCTTGTAACAGTGCATGGTCTCGAACATTCTCAAGCGCTTCACGTAACTGGTCCCGGACCACCGGGTCTTGCGGCGCTTGAGCCAAACTGCGCAGAAGGTCTTCGGTGCGGGCGGCTTCGGACTTGCCGGTTTCATCAAACTTGACCGCGATCTCGCTACCCGTGTCAAAATCGCCAAAATCAGCGACAGAATCAGCTTCAGAATTTACGACTGAATCAGCTCCCGAATCTACGACCGAATCAGCGACCGAATCAGCGACCGAATCTACGATTTGACCATCGGCTGAATCAAAAGCAGAAGCAAACTTCGAAGCAACTGCCGAATCAAGAGTCGAATCAAGCGCCGAATCAACCGTGGAAGAAACGACTGAAGCAAGAACCGAAGTTGACCGCTCGATCAGCATCGGGTCGCGCGCGGCGCGCGGCTTTGCGAACGACGAGTTGATCGCCCGAAATTCGCCCTCGACGCGGTCAAATTCAAACTGTGTACCTTGACGCTCGGGCTGCAACAGACCTTCAACAAAAAACCCTAGTGCCGCCAGGCTGGCCGCTACTTTTTCGAATACCGCATGCGGCGGGGCCTCGACTGCCTGCAAGAACATTTCAACCTGTTCGACCGCAAGCTGCGCCGCGCTGGCGGCATCCTGATGACCCAGCAAGGTCATCGCACCGGCGACCTGGGTCAGATGGCGAATCGCATCCGGCAGACCCTGGATTTTGCCCGTGTCGCGGAAATAGGTATCAAGATCTTTCTCAATACTGCGCAAATTGCCGAGTGCTTCGGCAACAAAAGTCGTCATTGTCAGGCGTTCCTGAGCGGCTCGCGCAAAGGCACGTAACCAAGCCGGCACATCACCCAAACGGTCGCCCTTACCCTGCGACGCCAGAGTCAAGCGCTTGGCCATCTCAGTTGCCTGGGGATCATAGGTAACACCTGCGCGGCCACCCTGCTCGAGCACTTGCTCGGCAAACAGAATTGCCGTCGCCAGCTCCAGCGTCAACGGCGCTTGCGCTGGGTCGCGCAACACATCTGGGCTCGCGCCGAGCACCCGGCGGGTTTCCAGCAGGCTGTTCGCCAAGGACTTCATGCCTTGACCGGGTAACTGTTCAACCGACTCCTGGAACGCCTCCAGCGCATGACTGACCTGTGTCATTTCACTCTGACTGCCGCGCATGACCTTGTCCCAGGCAAGTTTTGCCTTGGCTAAAGCGTCGCGCGCCGCACGGACTGCCCGAACATCATGGCGGCCGTAACGCGGCGTTTCAAAATCGTCCGGAACCACCCCTTCAAGCTCATAGACCTGACGCACCTGCGCGACAATCGGCGAGCCGCCTTTTGCGTAAGCCAGTGAAAACAGGGTGTCCTTGAACAAGCGATCGGCAATTGGCGCCGCCTTGTCCAGCGTCTGGCGCAATTGCAGATTGACCCGCGCCAGCAAGCGTCTGCTGTAGACGTCGGGCGGCAATGCCTGGGTGCGCAAGGCGTCAAAGAACGCCATGATCACCCGCCAGAAATTGCGGTTCGACCCGGCCAGATTCGAGCGCTCGAGCGTTGCAACCGCCGAGAACATGTACTCGACACCGCGCGGACTACCAGGCTCACGCAAATAGCGCAGCAGACCGGTTTCGAAATCCTGTTTGATCTTTGAAACGGCGTCGCCAAGCAGTGCCAATTCGTCCCGTTTGACGAGCGGCAAAGCCCGACTCAGGTCGGCACTCAGCAAGTCGGCCGGATGGATACGTTCAGCGCCACGCGCCTCGAGCAAGCTTTTGAAATACGGAAACAGGAACAGCGCCTGATCAGGCTCACCCTGGGTCAGGTCGTCCAGATACTCGATGGTCGCGCGCATGGCGGCATTAACGCGGCTGACCAGATCGCCGGACAGGCTGATCACACTGTTCTCGGAGGCATCCAGTACCGACTCGATCTCGCGAACCAGCGCACACGCGCCCGCCAGATCGATCACCAGCAAGGCGCCATACGCCTGATGCACATACGCACGCGCCGTACGCAGCGACGCAAAGTCTTCCGACTCGGCACCGAGCTGCTTTTCCAGCAAGCCTTCAGCCTGGGCAAAGGACTGGCGAATTTCCCCAAGACACCACGACAGGTTAACCAGATCGAGTGAGGCAGTTGTCGGGGTAGTCATCGCGGTAGTCAACTAGGCCACCTTGAATCGCGACACCGAGCTCTTCAGTTCCTGCGCAAGCTCCGAGAGCTGGCGAATCGAACCGGCAGTCTGCAAGGTTCCTTCGCTGGTTTGTTCGGTGACCAGCAAGATCCTCTGGATACTTTGCGCAACCGTTCCGGCCGACGCCGCCTGTTTCGAGGTTGTGCTTGAGAAGTCTTCGATCAGGTCGGCCAGTTGAGTCGACACCACACCGATGTCGCCGAGCGCTCGTCCGGCCTCGTCGGACAGCTTGGTACCTTCGACCACACCTTGGGTGCTACGTTCCATCGCGGCGACCGCATCCTGGGTATCGGTCTGAATGGTTCGAATCAGCGCGGAGATCTGCTTGGTCGCTTCGCCGGAACGTTCAGCCAGACGCTGCACCTCTTCGGCAACTACGGTAAAGCCGCGACCCGCCTCACCGGCCGACGCTGCTTGAATCGCCGCGTTCAAGGCCAGCACGTTAGTCTGCTCGGTAATGTCTGAGATCAGTTCGACAATCTCACCGATTTCTTGCGAAGACTCACCCAGACGTTTAATCCGTTTGGCGGTCTCCTGAATCTGGTCGCGAATGCCGTTCATACCGGCAATCGCATTTTGCACCGCGCGTGCGCCCTCCTGGGACGCACCCAGCGACTGTCTGGCCACATCTACTGATTCGGAGGCGCGTGCCGATACTTCGTTAATTTGTTGCGCCATGCGCAGTACCGCCTCACCGGTATCGCGTATTTCCCGCGACTGCTGATCGGACGCAGCCTGCAAGCTCGAGGCAATCATTTGCGCCTTCGACGACGCCTCATTAACCAGTTCGGCGGTCGAGTTGATTCGCGACACCAGATTGCGCAACTCTTCAACGGTGTAGTTAACCGAGTCGGCAATCGCGCCGGTAATGTCCTCAGAAACGGTTGCTTGTACGGTCAGGTCACCATCGGCAACTTCCTGCAACTCATTCATCAAGCGCAAAATCGCCGTCTGATTCTGATCATTGGTTCGTTTGGCTTCCTGCTCAAGCCGCTCGGCCACGCCCTTTTGTTGCTCGGCTTCATCGGCACGTTTGCGCGATTCATTCAGATAGGCACGGACCAGAATAAACAGTACCAGCAGCCCGACCAATGCGAACATCGCAGCCAGCCATAAATTCCAATTGCGTGAATCGGACACTCGCATCGATTGCTGGACGCTTTGCAATTGCAGCCGCAAGGCCTCGCTCTCGCTAAAGATCGTTGCTTCAGCGCGCTTGGCCGATTGAATATTCTCGATATCCTGCAGTACCTGCTCAAGCGGCTGCGCAAACTTCACAAACTGTTGTTTGAGCTCCGCCAATGCCCGTTTACTTTCACCATCGGCGAGCGGCGCA
>JANORY010000044.1:0-2273 GCA_031415535.1 Burkholderiales bacterium
GGTGGCCTTCGTCAACGCGCCGGATGTGGCCGATGCACTGGTCAAGTTGGCGCAGGCACCAAGCCTGCCCAACACGATATTTACTCTGACTGGGCCGCAAGCCTTGAGCTTTGCGCAAGCGGGAAACCTGATCGGCGCGGCGCGTGGCAAGGCGGTTGGTTATGTCGCACCACCGGCCTGGATTGCCAGGATAGTGCTGCCGAAGGCCTCGGGTATGCCGCGCTGGTTGGCCATGGAAGTGATCGATCTGCTGCAAGCCATTGCGAAGGACGCGCAACGCGAAGTCACCGCCGATGTGCAGCAACTGCTAGGCCGACCAGCACGCAGCTTCGAGCGATTTGCCGCCGACAGTGTTGCGGCATTTCGTTAGCGTTGCTTTGCTTGTTCATCATGCTATTCTCGCCCATCTGCGCTGGTGGAATAGGAAAGGTGAAAGGATGAAGTTCTGCAAAATTCGATGCCTCCTGGCCGCTGTGATGTTGGTCGCCGTTCAGGTAAATTTTATTGCGGTGGTTCATGCCGCCGGCTATCCGGAACGCCCGATAGCGATGGTCATTCCGTTTGCCGCTGGCGGCGGAACCGACGCCTTTGGCCGAGGCCTGGCCGCCGAAATGAGCAAACTGCTCGGGCAGCAGATCGTGGTTCAGAATGTCGGTGGTGCCTCGGGCACGATCGGCACCACCAAGGTGGCCGTTGCACCGAAGGACGGCTACACGATTGGCCTGATTCCAATCGGCCCTTTGACCCTGCAACCGCATTTGTTGAAGCTGCCCTACTCAGTGGACAGTTTCGATCCGTTGTGCATGGTCTACTCCAACCCTCAGGCGCTGATCGTGCGCAATGATTCGCCGTTCAAGAATACGCCTGAAATGATCGCCTGGGCCAAGCAGAATCCCGCTAAGCTCGTGTACGGTTCTTCCGGCGTTGGTACCCTGCCGCATCTGGCGGTGGTGGCGCTACTCAAGGCGGCCGGTATCGAGGCGACTCATGTTCCGCACAAGGGTGATGCCGACAATATGGTGAGCCTGTTGGGAGGCCACGTCATGATGTTCGTCAGCCACACGGCGGTGCTAGCCTCCCATGCCGGCTCGGTCCGCTCACTCGGCCTGATGGCCGGTACGCGCTTGAAAGAGTTCCCGGAACTTTCGACCCTTGCCGAACAGGGTGCGCCACCCTTGAACTTCGATGTCTGGGGTGGCTTGATGGTGCCCAGAGGCACGCCTGCGGCGGTGGTGACCGCGCTCGAGAACGCCTGTCAGCAAAGCGCCAACTCGGAAAGTTACCGAAAGCTTTTGACCAGCCTGCAGACGCCGTTCAACTACATGGGTAGCGCGGCCTTTTCCAAGTTTGTGGTGGCGGAGTTCGAACGCAATGCGCGGCTGGTTAACGAGGCCGGGATGAAGCGAGAGCCCTGAACTTTATGAGTTGCCAATTAACCTGGACCCGCGTGGAGCAGAGCGCTTGATTTTCTCCGATTGACAACATACCGAGTAGCCGGTATGTTACGCAAATTGCTCCATCAATAGGCTTTGTTATGAGTACCAAAATATTTGTCAACCTTCCGGTTCGTGACCTGGGGCGCTCGATTACCTTCTTCAAGGCGCTCGGCTGGACCTTTAATCTGCAATTTACGGACGAGACCGCCGCCAGCTTGGTAATTTCCGACGATATCTACGCTATGTTGCTGACGCATCAGAAGTTCAGCGAGTTCACCAACAAAAAAATTGCCGATAGCAGCACTGCTGAGGCGCTGATCGCGATTGGCGTCGACCATAAAGACGATGTCGACCGCATTGTCGACGCCGCGCTCAAGGCGGGCGCTCAGGAACCTAAACCCGCGCAGGATTACGGCTTCATGCGACTGCGCTGTTTTCTGGATCTGGACGGTCACCATTGGGAAATTTTTTATATGGATCCGGCCCATGTGCAGGTGACCTGAGCATTTATCGAACAGAACACTTACAGAAAAGCGATCATGACCATCAACCAGACCCGTACCACTGCCGAGGGCCGCGACCTCGTTCTCACCCGTCTCATCAATGCTTCGTGCGAGAAAGTGTTTGACGCCTGGACCCAGCCGGAACTGATGAAACAATGGTTCGCGCCCTCGCCCTGGACCACGCCCAGGGTAGAGGTGGATGTGCGCCCGGGTGGCTCGTGTCTGGTGGTGATGCGCGGCCCCGACGGCAACGAGTTTGAAAATCCCGGTGTCTATCTGCAAGTCATCAAAAATGAACGACTGGTCACGACCGATGCGTTTACAAGCGCCTGGA
>JANORY010000045.1:0-7004 GCA_031415535.1 Burkholderiales bacterium
CCCTGGCCTTGTACCTTCGGGTTGACCGCCAGGCAGGCCATTTCGCCGATCTTTTGTTTAGTGAACGAATACAGCGCCGCGCAGCCCCAGATCACACCATCGTGCTCCATCACGGAGAAATTGGTAATTTCCTGCTCGATGCGAGCACGATCGCGCTTCACCAGCGTACCGTCGGCCTCCAGCGGCCGGATTAGCGACAGGATGCCACCGACATCGTCGAGCGTGGCTTCGCGCAAGGCCTCAAGCGTTTCTTCGACCAGCATAGTACCGACGCCATCGTGCTGAAACAGCTCCAGCAAAACGCTGCCGTCGAGCGCAAACGGAATAATGTGCGCGCGCGCAACCCCGCCCTCACAGGCGGCGAGCGCGTGCTTCAAATAGAAGGCAGACTCGGTCGACAGCTCACCAGTCTTCAGAATTTTCTGGGCGTCGGCTTCGGAAATTTCGCCGAGCATGGTGCCTTCGGCATCACAAATACCGTAGTTCTCGGTCAGGAACACCAGCTTGTCGGCATCCAGCGCAATCGCGGTTGCGGCGGCGACGTCTTCCATCGACAAATTGAAGGCGTCGCCGGTTGGCGAGAAACCGAGTGGTGACAATAGAACGATCGCGCCGTTGCCCAAGGCCAGGTTGATTGAGCTGGCATCGATCCGGCGCACCAAACCAGTGTGCCCGAAGTCCTGGCCCTTGACGATGCCCACCGGCCGGGCAGTGATCAGATTGCCGGACATGACTCTGACCGCCGAATGCGCCATCGGTGTATTGGGCAAACCCTGCGAAAACGCTGCTTCGATATCGAGCCGGATTTCGCCGGAGGCTTCCTTGGCACACTCCAGCGCCATGGCGTCGGTAATACGCATGCCGTCCTGGTATTGAGGATCGCCACCGCGCAGCCGCATCTGCTCGTTGACCTGCGGTCGTGAGCCATGCACGACCACAATGCGCATGCCCATCGCTTGCAACAGGCTGATGTCGTGGACCAGGGCAGTCAGGTGACCGGCCTGGACCAGTTCGCCCGGAAACGCGATCACGAAGGTTTTGCCGCGAAATGCGTGGATGTACGGTGCGACCGATCGCAGCCAGTAGACAAATTGTCTGGCCTCGTCCGATTTTGCGGCGATTGACAATGGCGAGTGGCGACCGCCTGGTTGGTGTTCTGTGCCATTTAATTCAGCGCTCATGCAGTTCATTATAATTTGTCAATGCCATCGTCACCCCGCAACCGCGCGCAGCCGCGACCGCAGCCTGCGCCCGTCCTGCGGCCTTTGCCCGAACTCAACTTCCCGGAAGCACTGCCTGTCAGTGCTTTGCGGCTCGAAATTGCACAAGCGATCCGCGATTCACCGGTGGTCATCGTCTGCGGCGAGACCGGTTCCGGCAAGACCACACAACTACCAAAAATCTGCGCGTTGGCGGGTCGTGGTCAGGCCGGTCTGATTGGACATACCCAACCACGCCGACTGGCTGCGACCAGCGTGGCACGTCGAATCGCCGACGAACTGGGTTCGCCCTTGGGTACGCATGTCGGCTACAAGATCCGCTTCAATGAAAAGCTCGCCGCCGGTGCGACCTTCAAGATCATGACCGATGGCATTTTGCTGGCCGAATCGCAAACCGATCCGCTGCTGTCGCAATACGATACGATCATCATCGATGAGGCCCATGAACGCAGCCTGAACATTGACTTTCTGCTGGGCTATTTGAAGCAGTTGATCGAAGGTCGGCGGCGCAATCAACTGCGTCTGGTCATTACCTCGGCGACCATTGACGGCGCGCGCTTTGCCGCGCATTTTGGCGCGCCGGGCCAACCGGCGCCGATCGTTGAGGTGTCGGGGCGGCTCTATCCGGTCGAAATTCGTTACTCGGACCCCAGCCAGCCGACGCGGCGTGACGGCGAAACGAGTCGCGACGACGACGAAGACGAGACCGACATGCCGTCGCGTATCGAGGCGGCGATCGACGAGTTGTGGGCGCAACAGCCCGGCGACGTTCTGGTGTTCCTGCCCGGCGAGCGTGAGATTCGTGATACCCATGAACACCTGCGGCGCGCGCATGCTCGGGGCAGCGATGTTTCGTCCCGTGCCGGTTCAATGCGGCGGGTTCCGAGCAGCGGACCAGTTGAAATTTTGCCCTTGTATTCGCGACTTTCGGCGGCCGACCAGGATCGGGTGTTCACGCCCGGTAACGGTCGCCGAATTGTGCTGGCGACTAATGTGGCCGAGACCTCGCTGACGGTGCCGGGGATTCGTTATGTCGTCGACACCGGCTTGGCGCGCGTCAAACGTTATCGCTACCGCAGTCGCGTCGAGCAACTGCAGATCGAAGGCATTTCGCAGGCGGCGGCGAACCAGCGCTCCGGCCGATGCGGCCGAGTCAGCGACGGTGTTTGTATTCGTTTGTACAGCGAAACCGATTTTCAAGGTCGGCCAAAGTTTACCGACCCGGAGGTTCTGCGCTCATCGCTGGCGACCGTGATTTTGCGGATGAAGGCGCTGCACTTGGCTGAGGTCGAACAGTTTCCGTTTCTCGATCCACCGCCGCGCAAGGCAATCGTCGACGGCTTTTTGCTGTTACACGAGCTGAACGCCGTCGACGAGAAACAGGCGCTGACCGAAACTGGTCGTGCCCTGGCGCGATTGCCGCTTGATCCAAAAATCGGCCGTATGTTGCTGGCCGCCAAGGATAATCAGAGTCTCGCCGAGGTGCTGGTCATTGCGGCGGCTCTGACGTGTCAGGATCCGCGCGAACGACCGGCCTCGTTTCAGCAAGCTGCCGACCAGCAGCATCGGCGCTTCGCGGATGATCAGTCCGACTTTGCCAGTCTTTTGAAGCTGTGGGTCTATTGGCGCGATGCCAGCGAGCGCAAGGGCGAGCAGCGCGAATCGAATCGGCAACTGGCGCTGCGGCTTGAGCGCGAGTTTTTGTCGGTACGCAAATTGCGGGAGTGGTCGGATGTGCATTCGCAGCTCACCGAAACGGTCACCGAGATGCATTGGCGAATAAACGCGACGCCAGCATCCTATGAACAGATACATGTCGCACTGCTATCCGGTCTGCTCGGCAGTCTTGGCACACGCGCGCCGGAAGAAACCCAGTACACAGCGACCCATGCAGTGAAGTTCCTGATTCATCCGTCCTCGACACTGATCAAAAAAGCGCCGCGCTGGTTAATGGCCTCTGAATGGATTGACACCGGGCGCTTGTTCGCTCGCATGGTGGCGCGTATCGAGGCGTCCTGGATAGAACGGGTGGGGGCACATCTGCTGACCCGAACCTGGAGCGATCCGGTCTGGTCGAAAAATGCCGGGCAACTGGTGGCGATGGAGCGCGGCGTGTTGTATGGCCTGGCGATCTATCAGCAACGTCGGGTGATGCAGGGCAGCCGGGAACCGACGCTGTCGCGCGAGCGTTTGATCCGCGACGGCCTGATCGAGGGCGATCTGAGCGTCGATCCGCGGCTGCCGTTTATTGAACAAAATCGCCGGCTGATCGCCGAGGTTCAGAAGCTCGAACAAAAAATTCGCCGGCCCGATTTGCTGGTCAATGAGGATTTTCTGTTTGATTGGTTTGATGCTCGCGTACCCGCTGATATCTGGTCCTTGGAGGCTTTGGCGCAGTGGTGGAAAACGGTGCGGACGGCGACCCCGAAACTGCTGCAACTGTCGCGCGACGAACTGCTTCGCAAAGATAGTGAAGGGGTCGACAGCAATGCGTTTCCAAAGAGTCTACTGGTGAAGGGCCTGGAGCTTCCGCTTGCCTACCAGTTTGATCCGGGCAGCAGTCAAGACGGCGTCACTTTGAACATACCCTTGCACCTGCTTAATCAGCTCGACGCGGCGCAACTGGAATGGTTGGTTCCCGGTATGTTGCGCGACAAGGTCAGTGCGCTTTTGAAGTCATTGCCGCAAAAGATCCGGCGGCATTTGGTGCCTCTGCCGGAGTTTGTGCAAGGATTCGGCGAATTCTCGGCGGCCAGCGCGGCGCACCGAGGCCTCATCGAAGCGCTGATCGACTACATTCAATCGAAGCTTTCAATCCGGCCGCAGGCGATTGATTTCAAACTCGAACAGGTTCCAGCGCATTTGTTCATGAACCTGAAGTTGGTCGATGTCCACGGCACATATATCGCCGAATCACGCAGCCTGGCGCACTTGAGGACCGAGTATGGCGGTCGAGCCCAGTCGGCGTTTCAGGCCGCCTTTGCATCAATTCGCGAGCGCGTTCAGGCGCGCCCGCCAACCGCTGACAAGGCCCTGCCGCAACCCACGGCACCACAGAATTCGGTGCCTGCGCTTGAATTGCGGCGCTCGGGTGCTCTCTATACCGATTGGAGTTTCGGCGAACTGCCAGAGTTGCTGGAGTTGCAGGCGGGTGCGGCGTCTATCGTGGCGGCGTCCACCGAGGCGGCGCTGATCGGTTACCCGGCACTGGTGGATCGCCTCAATGCGGTCGAGCTTTGTGTGTTTGATCAGGCCGAGGTTGCGACGCGAAGCCATCAGCAAGGTCTGCAGCGTTTATTCGCAATCGCGCTCAAGGAGCCGATTAAATATTTTTGCAAGACCATTCCCGAGTTCACGCCGATGAGTTTGGCGTTCAGCCGTTGGGGAAGTGCAGAGGAATTGCGCGAAGAATTGGTGTCGGCCATGCTCGACCGCAGTTGTATGGCCGAGCCCTGGCCCTTGAATCGCGAGCAGTTCGAGGCGCGAGCGACACACGCGCGCGCCCGGCTGAATTTGGTCGGCCAGGAACTCGCCCGTACGGTCGCGGCGATTCTGGCCGAGCAAGGCTTGGTGGTTAAGCGCCTGGCTGGAATTCGCGGTTTTCCGGAGGTGGTTCGCGACGTAGAGACACAAATGATCGGATTGTTGGGCAAGCACTTTATTTCCCGAACACCGGCCAGTCAGTTGCCGCATTTGCAGCGCTACCTGAAAGCGATTGTTCTGCGGATCGACAAATTGCGTGCTGATCCGGCGCGCGATCAGCAAAAGGGCCGAGAGGCGAACGCCTTGTTTCAGGGCTATCGCAAGTTGCTGGCGCAGCGCGCCGGTCAGAACGACCCGAGACTGGTGGAGTTTTTTTGGTTGCTGGAAGAATTACGCGTGTCGCTTTATGCCCAGGAGTTGCGTACCCCCACGCCAGTATCGGTAAAACGCCTGGAAAAGCATTGGGCGCAAATTCTGTCCTTGGCCTGAATGTTGATCGCCATCAGGTATGCTATTTCAATGATGCAACGACGGCAGCAAAGCCAGCAACACCACCTGAGCGGCCGACGCGCCGTCTTAGCTGCATTGTTGGGCATCAATAGTGTGAGCGGCTGTGCTTGGATCGACACCCGTCAACGAGCGGCGGTCTATCGGCCCGACCGCCGAGTTCCGCCGACTTTTCGGGGTCTGCAACCAACCGACGAATCGTTTTCGGCGCTGTGCGGCAGCGGAACCGAACGCGGTCCGCTGGTAATGTGGTGGTTACCCAATGTCGATCGCGACGCGCCAGCAGTGCTTTACCTGCATGGCACGTTTCGAAATCTGTATCACAACCATCCAAAAATGGAAGCATTGCGCACTGCCGGCTTTTCGGTTCTAGCGGTTGAATATCGAGGCTGGGGTGACAGTGCACCGATCTTGCCGTCGGAATCGACGATATATGAAGATACCGTATTAGCGTGGTCAGAATTGTGCCGGCGCGAACCGCGTGCGCTGAAAAAGGCGATATTCGGACACTCGATGGGCACTGGTGCGGCAACTTATCTGGCCGAACGATTGGACACGCAAGCGACGCCGCAAGCGGTGCCACAAGCGGCGCTGTTAGTGGTCGAATCGTCGTTTACCCGGTTGATCGATGTTGCGCGCTCGGTGTCCGCCTGGGGCTATCCGCTGGCCTGGTTCGCCACGCAAGAGTTTGATTCCATCAACCGCATAGCGCGCGTCAAAATCCCGATACTATTCATGCACGGCAGTCTGGATCGAACGGTGCCGATTGAGCTGGGTCGAAAACTGTTTGAGGTGGTTAAATCACCGAAAGAGTTTGTCGAATTTCCAGAGGGAACACACAGCGAGCTGCACACGGAAGATCCGGCCCGTTACCAACGAGCTTTGCGCAACTGGTCGCAAAAATTGCGCCGCCAAGGCTAGGAGATTTCCCGTGCATCCCGCGCCTGGAAATCCGGTTATTTTCTGTCTTTGAATGACGAGGTTTAATTGACTGATCCGTCCACTTTGAAACAAGCTGATTCTTCGACGCTTGAGCTGATTTCAGTGCTCGACTTGGCCGTCGCCGATATTAATCGACTATTGACTGAGGCACGAAGCACTCTAGCGCTGCGCCTAAATTCGCCAACTTTGGACGATGCTGCCGCTGGCGTTAAGACCTTATCCGCTGCAGCGATCCAGAATCGCGAACAACATGCGCTGCACGGCCTGGCGTGGCTTGCCACCTACGCACTGTCGCTTGAGCAATTGTTAGCCTGGGCAAAACGCCTGCAGGCGGCGGGACAATTCGCTGAGCTTGAAAGCTTGATTGTGCAAATCGGCGCCGGTGAGTATCTGGCGCAGATTTTTGGCGGCATCGCCATGAGCCAATCGGAAATCATCCGGCTTGCGTCACTCGGACTCACTGAAGAGGTCATTGACCGGGCCCACACAGCATCGGTAAAAAGCCTGATTCGAAACGGTTGTGCAGCCGCGCCGCGCGCCCGTCTGGCTTCACTGTTACCAGCACATCAGGCGCAGGCCTGCATCGGTGCCTCGGGACTCGACTCGACCCTGGAGTCGATGCGTGAACAAATGCGCCGATTTGCCAGTGTTGAAGTGCAGCCGTTCGCGCATGAATGGCATCTGAAGAACGAATATATTCCGATGCCAGTCATTGAAAAAATGGCCGAGCTGGGCGTCTTTGCATTAACCGTACCCGAGGCCTATGGCGGTCTCGGACTCGGCAAGAAGTAAGATTGGGGCCGGTTTTCGAAACGTCAATACGGCGGCAACTTTGCGGTTGCCGCCGTTTTT
>JANORY010000046.1:0-5585 GCA_031415535.1 Burkholderiales bacterium
CTTGGGCGCGATTTCACGACAGTTCCCCGAGCGCAATTCGTCGATGAGTTTCATTGCGTAGTTGAACTGGTTCTCCGAGGTCATGAGCCAGGAGAAGTTGCCGATCGGACTGTTTGGCCCGCCGATCATGAACCAGTTCGGCAGGTTCGCTACGGTGACGCCGAGGTAACCCTGATTGGCCTGCGACCAGAGTTCATCCAGGCTGCGGCCGTCGCGGCCGATGACGCGCATAGGGCGCACGAAGCGGTGCGTGTCGAAGCCGGTCGCCAACACGAGCACATCGAGTTCGTGCAACAGCCCGTCGGCGGTGCGCACGCCAGTCGGGTCGATACGTTCGATCCGATCGGTGACCAGATGCGCATTCGGTTTCGAGATCGCATCGTAGAAGCGATCCGACATGATGAGCCGTTTACAGCCGACCTGGTAGTTCGGCCGCAGCTTCTCGCGCAACTGCGAGTCGCGGACGTTGTTCTCAAGATTGTCAAGACAGCCCTGGGCCATCTGAGCGTATGCCTCGGCGTTGGCACCGACCAGCGCCGCCGCGAAGTTGCTGTTGAACTCGACCGCGAGCCGCGAATACTTGGCGTGCAGCGCCACCGGATCGGCACGATACTGCGCTTTCTTCTCTTCGGTGATCGGCGGATTCGGCAAGGGCATGATCCATTGCGCCGTTCGTTGAAACAGGCTCAAGTCCGAGACTTCGTCGATGATCGCCGAGGTTATCTGCGTGGCGGTCGAACCGGTGCCGATAATGCCGACACGCTTGCCTTTCAAGGACAGCGATTGCGGCCAGCGAGCGGTGTGAAACGCGGGGCCGGCAAAACTTGCCAGACCCGTGATATCCGGATAAACCGGATGGTGCAATACACCGACCGCGACCAGCACCGCGTCAAAGGCGCCTTGCTTGCCCTGTACGGTTTCGAGATGCCATTGGCTGTCGATGAAGTCAGCCTGGGTGACTTCACTCGAATACTGGATGAACGCACCCAATTGATATTTTTCGGCGACCCCTTTGAAGTACGCCAGGATCTCGGGACCGGGTGAGCAGACATGGCTCCAGTCCGGATTCGGCTCGAAGGAATAGCGGTACAGATGCGACGGTACGTCGCAGGTCAGCCCCGGGTAGCGGTTGTCGCGCCAGGTGCCGCCGAGTTCGCTGGCTTTCTCGAAGACGGTGACATCGTCGATACCGGCTTCGCGCATCTTGATCAGCGCCAGCAGGCCTGAGGCGCCAGCGCCGATGATCGCGACTCTGAGTTTTCTGGGTGCTGACATGACGGAGTCGTTCCTTTTTGAATTGTGGCCGGCGTGGACTGCAAGCGTGGGTGTGGCCTGCGAGAGTCTATCGTAGCGCGACTCGTGCAATCGCCGACTCACTGATCAGGCGAGATGGGATGGTCTCCGGTCCGGCGAACATGCCCAGAACCAGCGGTGCGATCGAGACGTCCATGCTCGCCAATGCCTTGGCGAAACTTCGCCGCCGCGCTGGCCGATCTTCGCCTTCCTCAACGGCTGCCGCAGCAATGACATCGCCGATCAAGCGCAATCGCCGCATTCGCTCGAGTCGCTCGACGCCATACGGCGCAAAATCGTCGGCAACACGGGCGCCGGCGAGGATAAGGTCGCGAACGATTCGCGCATCGCGCATGGCGATCGATAATCCGCAGCCGACGCTCGGATCGTTATGCCCGGCAGCGTCGCCGATCAGCACGATGCCATCGGCGTACGGTCGATCGGTCCAGGTGTCGTCACCGGGAATCGCCCCACGTGGGCCGGCCGGCCGCGCCAGTGCCAAGGCATCGACCAGGGGTGATCCCGGCGCGGTGGCGTCGGCGAGGAAACGTTCGACGCCGCCATCGCCCGAATAGCGTGCGCGGTGTTTGATGGGGACGATATGATAAGCACGGGCACGCCCGCCGCCTTGCCTAATCAGCAGGCAAATACCGAGGTCATGCTCCATGATGACATCATGATCATCATTACCGGCCACGCCGTCCAACAGCATGCCGGCGACACAGACGGTCGCTGGCTGTTCCTGCAACTTGATGCCCGCGCAGCGACGCACGGCCGAGCCGCGTCCGTCGGCACCGATCACGAGGCAGGCATCCACCGTATGCGCCTGACCCAGAATTCCGCCCTGCATTCGGTAGGTCACAGTAGGATTGATGCCAGCCACCACCTTGACCTCGCGGGTTCCGCGATGTACGGTGGTGCCGGCTTCGATGGCCGCATCGAGCAGCGTCTGGCAGGCGAGCGGGTGATGCAAGTTCAACGTGCCAGCCACGCCCGGCACGAGCAAGCCCACCGGAAGGTCGCGCGGCACCGGGTCGCCCTCCGAGTAGCGCTTCCAGATTCGAGCGGTGTGCGCGCCAGCCGCATGCAGCAGATCGGCGACTCCGAGCGACTGCGCTTCCTTGACACCCCAGGGCATCATGCTTTCGCCCCGTACCCGGTCCTGGAACACTTCGGTTGACTCGAGCAGCAACACCGATCGGCCGACGCGCGCCAGTGCGTATGCCAGGGTCGCGCCGGCAATGCCGCCGCCAACAATCACTGTTGGACGCGGGTCTGCGGTCGGATCAGAGATGGGATTCATGATGATTTTCTTTCGGTGTTTTGTTACGATGTTACATTACACTGTAACGTAACGGAGTTGCGTTATTCTGTCAAGTGTTATGGCAAGACCTATCAAACACGACAGTTCGACCCGCGAGGCCCTGCTCGACGCGGCAGAGGCGCTTCTCGCTGCAGGCGGCCCGGAGGCGGTATCGGTGCGATCGGTCGCCGACCGGATCGGCGTGTCATCGCGGGCCGTGTACAGTGTGTTCGGGTCGAAAGCCGGCTTGATCGGCGCACTGGCGGCGCGTGGTTTTCACCGGCTCGCCGATCTCGTCAATGGCCTGCCGGTCACTGACCATCCGCTAGCCGACCTTGCGGCTGCCGGCCCACACGGATTTCGCAGATTTGCGCTCGAGCGCCCGCATCTGTTTCGGATCACCTTCGATCAGATCAGCGAGGATATTTACTCGCAACCGGAAACTTATCCGGCGCTGTTTGCGTCCTTCCATTCGCTGGAGTTGCGCTTCAAACGCGCGCTCGAGGCGGGTCTGCTGGCGCCGCGACCGATGATTGAGATGGTCCTCATGTACCACTCGTTTTGCTGCGGCCTCGCCGCGAACGAGTTGAGCTCAAAACCGCCGCCGGTGGGCGCGAACTTCTGGAAGATCGCCAAGGACGTCGATTTCGCCGCGCTTTGGGAGAATGCGCTAGCCGCGTTCGTCAGAGGGTTGGGACCGGCTCCCTGTCAGTGATCTATGGTTTTACTCAGCGTTTCGCGGGTGTTATTCGTTCGCAGGATAAGCCATTTGTAATTACATAAATGCAGTTATAATATTGGCATGACAGCGATTCGCTTCGAATGGGACGAGCACAAAAACCGGGCCAATCAGCGAAAACACGGCGTGAGCTTCGAGCAAGCCGCTCAGGTGTTTCTCGATCCTTTGCATCTTTCGGTACAGGACCGTATCGAAGGCGGTGAGCAACGCTGGCAGACATTTGGCTTGAGCGCCGGGTTCGTGCTCCTGGTGGTGGCGCACACCACTCTGGAACTCGATGCCGAGGGCGACGCCCGTGAAGTGGTCCGCATCATCTCGGCACGACGAGCCGACCGACAGGAAAGGCAGCGCTATGAAGACGACAATGGTTAGCTATACGGCGGAAACACTACCGGCACTGACGGCGGAGCAGCGCGCCGAGCTCAAGGCGCTGGCGGCTCGCCCGGACGAAGAGATCGACTACAGCGATATTGCGCCCTTGACGGCCGAGCAGCTCGAGCACGCTGTACAGGGGCGCTTTTACCGGCCCATCAAGCGGCAGATCACGGCGCGCGTGGACGCGGACGTTCTGGAATGGCTCAAGTCACAGGGCAAGGGTTATCAGTCGCGCATCAACACCATCCTGAGACGCGAAATGCTGGCCGCGCTCAAGCGATGACAAGAGTTTGTGTTCGCCGGTTACCGTCTAAAGTGAAGGCGCCAGGTTTTTGAGAAGTGGCTGCGGAAATCTGAACAGCGTTATAAGTGGAAACTCCAGGCATAGTGCTGGCCCGAGGACGGGTTGGCGAGGAGTTTTTGATGGTCAAGAAATCAGCGCGGCGTGGACGCCGCAAACACACGCCCGCATTCAAGGCGACGGTCGCATTGGCCGCCTTGCGCGGGGAGAAGACGATTGCCGAGTTGGTTAAGGAATACGAGGTGCACGCCAACCAGATTTCGGACTGGAAGCGCCAGTTGCTCGAACGAGCGCCCGAGGTCTTTGGCGGCGGGACGGCGGTGCTCGAGCCTGTGAACCTCGACCCGCTGCACGCGAAGATCGGGCAGTTGGCGTTGGAGAATGATTTTTTAGAACGCGCGCTCATCAAGGCGGGAATGCTGAGCGCAAAGCGATGATTGACCGAACCCACGAATTGCCGATCACGCGCCAGGCTCAGTTGCTGGGTATGAGCCGAGGCTCGGTGTACTACATTCCCCGACCGATCAGCCCCGCCGACCTTGCGCTCATGCGTCGGATCGATGAGCTGCATTTGACCCACCCGTTCATGGGGGCGCGCATGTTGCGCAATCAGCTCGAGCGCGAGGGCATTCACGTCGGGCGCCGGCACATCGCCACGCTCATGCGTGCCATGGGCATCGAGGCGATAGCACCGCAGCCCGGCACCAGCAAAGCGGCCCCGGGCCACCGGATCTACCCGTACCTGCTGCGCCATCTGGCGATCGTCCGCTCCAACCAGGTCTGGGCGCTCGATACGACCTACATCCCGATGACCTGCGGCTTTGTGTATCTCACCGCAGTGGTCGATGTGGCCAGCCGCAAGGTGCTCGCCCACAAGGTGGCGATTACGCTGGAAGCCATTCATGCCAAGGAGGTCCTCGAGCAGGCGTTTGCCCGTTTCGGCACACCGGAGATCGTGAACACCGACCAGGGCAGTCAATTCACCGCAGAGGAGTTCACCCAAGCGGTTCATGACCGTGGCTGTCAGTTGAGCATGGACGGGCGCGGGGCTTGGCGGGACAACGTCTTTGTCGAGCGGGTCTGGCGCAGCGTGAAGTACGAGCGGGTGTACCTGAAGGCCTATGACAGCGTCGCTGCGGCGCGCAGCGACATTGCCGACTATGTGGATTGGTACAACGCGCGCCGACCGCATTCGAGTTTGAATCGGCTCACACCGAATGAACAGTACCTTGCAACATTGCCTGCGCTGAAGCAGGCCGCTTAGAATGATTGTTTCCGTGCGCCCCGAGTTGCCCACCGCCGGCCGGCTCTTGGTTCGTGTCATGCGACCGAACCGGCCGGCCGTGGACAACTCTGCACCTTCACTGAACCGCATGGAGTCCACTTATAAATCGGGGTTTGTTGTTCAGACAACCGAGGCCACTTCTTGGCTCAGATTCAAGGAATGAGCCAGGCTGAGATACTTTTGCTCGCGGTACTTGGCGGTGCGAACCTGGATCCTTCTGAGGCGATCGGAACGTTTGCGGCAAAGCGCGAGGCAGAAAGCGCTGGCGTAACTGGGATGGGTTTCAATC
>JANORY010000047.1:0-5300 GCA_031415535.1 Burkholderiales bacterium
GGCGCAACGAATGCAAGCACTGCGGCAGGCGGCGAGCCTGGAGAATTTTATGGCACGCGCAGGCGACGTGCCGGCCACCTTGAACCAACTCGAACGATGGCATAAAACGGCCGGGCATGATTTGTACGGCCGGGTCGATTCGCGCAACGTCGGCATGTCCGGGCATTCGTTCGGCGCGCTCACTACTCAGGCGGTCAGCGGTCAGCGATTTCCAAACGGTGGGCAGTTGACCGAGGCTCGAATCAAGGCGGCGCTCATCTTGAGTCCCAGCGCGCCCAAAGTTATTGCCGAGGCAAGCCACTCATTCGCCACAGTGTCATTGCCTTGGCTGCTGATGACCGGCACCAAGGATTCCTTCATCATCGGCGGTGCCAGCGTCGACTCACGGCTGGCGGTATATCCGGCACTGCCGGCGGGCGACAAGTTTGAGCTAGTACTGGAGCGCGCCGAACATAGCGCATTCGTCGAGACTGCATTGCGCGGCGATACCGAACCACGTAACCCCAATCATCACCGCGCCCTGATGGCGATCAGCACAGCCTTCTGGGACACCTATCTGCGCAACGACTCTAACGCGCGGCAATGGCTGCTCAGCGATGCAGTTCGGCGAGTACTAGAGTCCGGCGACCGGTGGCAACACAAATGAAGGATCAGAACCCTAACCGCGTCAGCTTTATTGCCTTGTTAGCCGGCGCATTGGCGCTGGCCTTGGCAATTTTGCCCAGCTTTGTGTTGCCGATGACGCATCCACCGGCACCGGTTCAGGAGCGGGTCGTTGGTCTGGCCCAGCAATTGAAGGACCGTGCCATTGCGATGGCCAAAGGCACCGAGTATCAGACCCCTATTACGGTCAACTCGGAACGCGCACGCTGGGCCTTGCGTGCCAGTCTGGCGGCGGCTTGCGCGGGCTTGCTGGCGATTGTCGGCGCGGCCTTTGGCTATGCCCGCAACGAGTCTCCGAAAGCTTGTTTTGCAGCGGCGGCTTTGGGTACGATCGCCATTCTGCTGTCCAACTTGGTCGGTGTTGCAACCGGCATTCTTGCGCTGCTGATGTTTCGCGGCTGGGTCACTGTGTAGAAAAAGGCTATTTAAGCGCGTTAAACACCACACAGACGTGGTGTCAAGTTCCAAGCGCTTGTAGCTCTGTTATCGTCGCGCCTTTCAGATCCACCTGGACCACCGCGTGAATACAGAAACACTTGCGATTAAAGACATCAACCCCAAAGTCGAGTTTCCCGAGTTCGACACCGAGCGGGTGACTCATAGAATCGTATCGGCCCTAGCAGTAGAAGTAGCTGCGAGCAAAGCCCAGATTACGGCTGCCGTCACCTTGTTGGATGAAGGTGCTACAGTGCCGTTCATCGCTCGCTACCGCAAGGAAGTCACCGGTGGCCTGGACGACACCCAACTTCGGCTGCTGGATGACCGCCTGCGTTATCGTCGCGAGCTTGAAGAGCGTCGGGCTGCAGTCGTCCGAACCATCGCCGAACAAGGTAAGTTGACTGACGCGCTGAAGAACGATCTTTTGGCTGCGGATACCTTGGCGCGGATCGAAGATTTGTACGCGCCGTACAAACTGAAGCGCCGCACGAAGGCCATGATTGCACGCGCGGCCGGTCTCGAACCGCTGGCGCTGTTATTGTTAGCCGAGCCACTGCGCTCGCCCGAAGCCGAGGCACTGGCCTATGTCGGTGCCAAACCGCAGGAAGCGGACCCGGAAAAAGCGGCTGAGATCGACAAGGCCGACTCACCGTTTGGTGACGTAAAAGCGGTGCTCAATGGCGCACGCGATATCCTCACTGAAAAATTCGGCGAAGACGCGAACCTGATCGCCCTGCTGCGCGAGCTGATGCGCACACAGGGTTTTATGCTGGCGCGCGTCGTCGAAGGCAAGGCGGCCGACGGTGCCAAGTTTTCAGACTACTTCGAACATACTGAACGCTTTGCCAACATTCCCTCGCATCGCACCTTGGCGATGTTTCGGGGTCGTAGCGCAGGCGTGCTGCGACTCGACTTGTCGATCGACGAGACGCCACCGGAAAATCCGTACCGCGCACCGTTCAACGGCTGTGAAGGCCGAATCGCGGTCCACTACCAGATTGCCGACCAGGGGCGTCCGGCTGATAAATGGCTGCTTGAAGTAGTACGCTGGAGCTGGCGCACGCGAATGTCAACACAACTGCAACTGGACTTATTCGGCGATTTGCGCGAGCGCGCCGAGCAGGACGCCATCAAAGTATTTGGCTCCAACCTCAAAGACCTGTTGCTCGCCGCACCGGCGGGTGCAAAAGCGACGCTGGGACTGGATCCGGGCTTGCGAACCGGCGTCAAGTGCGCGGTGGTCGATGCAACCGGTAAGGTGCTGCTCACCGACACAGTGTTCCCGCACGCACCGCGTAATGACTGGGACACAACGATCGCCAAGCTCGCCAAAATTTGCGCGAGCTGCCAGGTCAACTTAATTGCGATAGGCAATGGCACCGCATCGCGTGAAACCGAACAATTGGCGCGCGACCTCATCAAGCGTCACCCCGAGCTGAAATTGACGCCGGTGGTCGTGTCTGAAGCCGGTGCGTCGGTCTACTCGGCCAGTGCCTTAGCCGCCGCCGAGTTCCCCGAACTCGATGTCAGTTTGCGCGGCGCGGTCTCGATTGCACGCCGTCTTCAGGACCCGTTGGCGGAGCTGGTCAAGATCGATCCGAAATCAATCGGTGTGGGTCAGTATCAGCATGACGTCAATGCCGGCCAATTGGGCCGCGCGCTCGACGCCGTCGTTGAAGACTGTGTCAATGCGGTCGGGGTTGATCTGAACATGGCATCAGCAGCGTTATTGTCACGCGTCTCGGGCCTGTCGAATTCGGTGGCCAAGGCGATCGTCCAGTACCGCGACAGCCATGGTGCGTTCGCGTCGCGCGAAAACCTGAAGAAGGTACCCAAGCTGGGTGAGCGTAGTTTCGAGCAATGCGCCGGGTTTTTGCGAATTTCTCAGGGTGAAAATCCGCTCGACGCTTCGGCGGTACATCCCGAGGCCTATCCGATCGTCGAGCGGATGCTGGCCCGCATTCAGACCAACGCACAGTTGGCGATCGGCAATCGAGAGGCGCTCGGCAAACTGAATCCGGCCGAGTTTGTCGACGAGCGCTTTGGTCTGCCGACCATCACCGATATTTTAAAAGAACTGGAAAAACCGGGCCGCGATCCACGGCCCGAGTTCAAGACGGCCCGATTCGCCGACGGGGTCAGCGAACTGAAAGATCTGAAGGTCGGCATGGTCCTCGAAGGCGTGGTCACCAACGTGACGGCGTTTGGCGCCTTCATCGATATTGGCGTTCATCAGGACGGTCTGGCACATATTTCGGAGCTGGCCGACCGCTTCGTCAAGGACCCGCGCGATGCCGTCAAGACCGGTCAGATTGTCAAGGCTCGAGTGCTCGAGATCGACCTTAATCGGCGCCGGGTGGCGTTGTCGTTGAAAACACAAGCTGCTGCAGCGCCTGCCGGTGGTGCACGGCCCGACTCACGCCGTGGCGCGGTGCCATCAGGAAGCGATCGGGCGCGCAGCAATCAGACGCAGTCAAAGCAAGGCGGCGGCAACAATGGCGGTGCCAGGAACGGAATGGGCGGAGGCGGCGGATTCTCGAACAATGCGCTGGCTGACGCGATGGCGCGCGCCAAGGGCAAGAGCTGACTGGAAAAAAACTGCAGCTTGCGGCTGGAGTGCTGTTTTAGGTAACCCAGCCGCCCGAAAATGAGATGCCCTGACCCGCTATAAAGTTGACTTCCGACGAGGCCAGAAAAACCGCAAACAGCGCATCTTCGGAAGGCGTTCCGAGCCGGCCGGCTGGCACTTCGCGCTTCAGTCGCTCCTGAAACGCTGGCAAGGCCTGCACTTCGGGACCGTAGTACATCGGATTCTCAACGAAGTTCTGTGCAATCAGATTAACTTGTATGTTGCTGGGTGCCAGCTCGGTACCAACCGCACGAACATACGAAAGTTGCGCGCCGCGCGCCGCCGCATAAGTTGAAGTACGCTTTTGACCACGCAGCGCTGTGGCACTGCCCATCACCACTATTTTGCCGGCGCGCCGCGCGAGCATTTGCGGCAGGACCGCTCGCATGAGTCTAGGCAGCGGATCAACCATGTGCGAAAAGACATGCTGCCACTCGGAATCACTGACTTCATGGGCGCGACTAGACGGCGCTGGTACGCCCAGATTCACTATGAGAACATCAACCCGATCGGCGCGACGCACAGCATCTTCGGCAGCCGCCGGCTCGGCCAGTGCGCGATCATCGGCGATGACCAAGGCACCATAACTTTCGAATGCCGTTCGCAGCACCGGACCCATGAACTCGCTGGCCTGAGTGATCAACACCCGTTGGCCGACCAGACTATCGCCGATTTTCATTGATTGTTTGCAGTCGAAAAGTTACCCAACAAGCAGCGTGCCGAATCAATCAGCGTAAACACCGGCCTTCTTGATGATCGGCACCCATTTGTCGATTTCTGACTTCACCCAAGTACTGAGACCTTCGGGCGTTTGTTTTTCGACCGGTACAATTTCAGCGCCCAGATCCATCAGCTTCTTGCGCACATCCGGATCGATCAGCGCGGCCTGCAGCGCCTGAGTCAGTTTGGCGTTGGCCGCTGCCGGCGTACCTTTTGGCGTGTAAATGCCATGCCAGACTACTACCTGAAACCCGGTCAAACCTTGCTCCGCCAGAGTCGGCGCATTCGGCAGTTGGCCGATCCGCTTGCTGGAGGTGACGCCGTATAACTTGACCTTGCCGGCGGCAATTTGTTGCAGGGTTTGGGTGGTCTGGTCGCACAAAATATCGACCTGACCACCTAACAAATCGGTCATCGCCGGCTGCGTACCTTTGTAGGGAACGGTGATCATGTCAGTCGCGATGGCGCTCATGAACAACATGCCACACAGATGTGAGACCGCGCCCAGACCGGCATTGGCCACCGTTACCTTATCCTTGTTGGCCTTCAAATACGTAACCAGCTCGGTGAAGTTGTTCGGTGGGAAGTCTTTGCGGGCCAGCAAGGTCATCGGCACATCAGCGACTTGACCGATGTATTCGAAATCGGTCAACGGGTTATACGAAAGCTTGCGATACAGCCCGACTGAAGTTGCCATGCCGTTGTGATGAATCAGCGCGGTGTAGCCGTCCGGGGTTGCGCGCGCCACCCGATTGGCGGCGATCGTGCCACCAGCACCGGCCGTGTTCTCGACCACTACCGTCTGCCCAAGGCTTTTGGTCATCGCCTGCCCGAGTACTCGCGCGACTAC
>JANORY010000048.1:0-6906 GCA_031415535.1 Burkholderiales bacterium
TGCCATTTGCCGTCCGCGACGGTGTCCGAATCTACTAACGCGTCGACGGGCGCAGCGACGCGCCGCCGCTGCTCATGGTCAGCTCACTCGGCAGCGACCACGCCATGTGGAATCCGGTCATGCCGGTGCTCTCGCAAGCATTCCGGGTTATTCGCATTGATAAACGCGGCCACGGTGCTTCGGACGTCATGCATGGCGACTACAGCATGGACATGCTCGGCCAGGATGTTCTGGCGGTGGCCGACGCGGTCGGTGCGCCGAAGTTCCTGTACGCCGGCGTATCGATCGGCGGAATGATCGGCATCTGGTTGGCGGCCCATGCGGCGGAGCGCGTGCAACGGCTGGTGTTGGCCAACACCAGCGCACAGGTGCTCGCCGGCAGCTTCGACGAGCGCATTACTCAGGTGCTGCTGGGCGGCATGCCGGCGATTGCCGAGGCGGTGCTCGGCCGGTTTTTTACCCCGGCATTTGCGGCCAAACGCAGCGAACACTACGAAACGGTCAAACAAACCTTGTTGTCGATTGATCCGCTCGGTTACGCCGGTTGTTGTGCGGCCATCCGCGACATGAATCTGCTGCCCTTGCTCGCCAGAATCAGCGCGCCGACGCTGGTGATTGCCGGCAGCCACGACCCCGCCACGCCGCCACAGATGGGTCAGCAAATTGCCCAGGTCATTGCTGATGCCCGTTATATCGAATTGCCGACCGCGCATTTCTCGCACTCTGAGCAGCCAGCCCGGGTCGGTGATCTGATGATTCGTTTTCTGCGCGGTGAGGCGGTCGGCGGCGGTCTTGACGAGCCGGCGCTGCGGCAACGCGCCGAGCAAGATCGCTGCAAGCAGGGGCTCGAGCGGCGCAAACACGTGCTGGGGGCGGCCTATGTTGATGAGCGGCTGGCGCAGACCACCGAGTTCACCGCTCGATTCCAGGATTTAGTAACCCGTTATAACTGGGGCGAGATCTGGAGCAGCCCGGTTTTTGACGACCGTAGCCGCCGTTTGTTGGTCCTGGCCCTGTGCATCGGTCAAGGCAGTTGGGAAGAGTTTCGCCTGCAAGTTGAAAAAGGTCTGGCCGCCGAGTTGCAGGCAGCCGAGCTTGAGGAGTTGTTGCTGCAAGCGGCAATCTACTGTGGTGTGCCGGTTGCCAATACCGCGTTCCATCACGCGCAGGAATTGCTGCGGGCATCAGTACCTCGTGGGTAAAACCCTCGAGTGGCTGGCCAAGGCCTGCGCGATCGCTGGCGGCCTGGTTATGGTCACCATTACCTTGATCACCACCGCCAGCATAATCGGCCGCTGGTTGTTCAACAGCCCCCTGCTCGGCGATACTGAACTGGTCGAGTTTGCGATGGCGATTGCGGTCGCCTCGTTTCTGCCGATCTGCCAATGGCGGCGCGGCAATATCATTGTCGATTTCTTCACCACCGGCTCGAAGCAATCGACGCGTGATCGCCTCGACCAATTTGGTGCGCTGTTGATTGCCCTCATGCTGGCACTGCTGGCCTGGCGCACACTGGCCGGTGCCGTGTCGCAAAAAGAAGCCGGCTCAACCACCATGCTGATGGGTCTACCTGAATGGATCGCGTTTGTGGCGATGGCCCCGCCGATGATCCTGACCGCGCTCATCGCGCTCTACATGATGTTATCCAAGCCGTCCGATGCGCGTGAAGTTTCCGGCTTGGACCGCCCATGAACGCCCTGAGCCTGGCGCTGATGTTGTTCGGCATAATGCTGGTGCTGATGGCCGCGCGCGTGCCGATCGCAGCAGCAATGTTCTTCGCCGGCCTGACCGGTTACCTGGCCCAGGCCGGCTGGCTGCCGCTCATCAACTTTCTAAAAAGCTACGCCTACGGTCGATTCTCGAGTTACGACCTGTCGGTCATACCGCTGTTTCTGCTGATGGGTCAGTTCGCCACCCAAGGTGGGCTGTCGCGCTCGCTGTTCAAGTTTGCCAATGCGCTGCTCGGCCACTTCAAGGGCGGCATGGCAATGGCCGCAGTGGTGGCCTGCGCGCTGTTCGGCGCGGTCTGCGGATCGTCGATTGCCACCGCCGCGACGATTGCGTCGGTGGCCCTGCCGGAGATGCGCAAAGCCGGTTACGCCGGCCGGCTTTCGACCGCCACCCTGGCCGCCGGCGGCACACTCGGCATCATGATCCCGCCCTCGGTCGTGCTGGTGATTTACGCGATTCTGACCGAGCAGAACATTGCCAAGCTGTTCGCAGCCGCGTTCATTCCCGGCATCATTGCCATGATTGGCTACATTATCGCGATCGCCGTGTATGTCCGCCTGGTTCCCGGTATGGCACCCGATGGCAGTGCCACCGAGCGCGGCGAAATACTCAAAACTGCGATCGGCGTCTGGCCGATCGGTGCGATTTTCCTGATCGTCTTCGGCGGCATCTACGGCGGCGTGTTCACCCCCACCGAAGGTGCTGCGGTCGGTGCCGCCGCCACCTTTCTGGCAGCCCTGTTGCGTCGCGAGCTGACCTGGGACGGCTTCATCAAGAGTTTCTACGCCACCGCTGAATCGTCGGCGATGATTTTCATGATCTTCGTCGGCGCCGACATGCTGAACTCCGCGCTGGCGCTCACCCAGGCACCGAATCAACTGGCTGCCGCCGTCAGCAGCCTGGGCTGGCCGCCGCTGGCGGTGATTGCTGCCATCCTGGTGTTTTATGTACTGCTCGGCTGCGTGATGGACGAGCTATCGATGATTCTGCTGACCATCCCGATCTTTTTCCCGATGATCATGGCACTCGACCTCGGTCTGCCACCGGCCGAGAAAGCCATCTGGTTCGGCATTCTGGTGCTGATGGTGGTGGAGATCGGCCTGATCGCCCCGCCGGTGGGGCTCAATGTCTATGTCGTTAATGGCATGGACAAAACCACGCCAATTGCCGAAAGTTACCGGGGCGTGGTACCGTTTTTAATCACCGACGTCATCCGCACCGTCACACTCTTGTTGTTCCCGAGCCTGTCACTCTACCTGGTTCGACTCATGAACTGACCAACCGCTGAACCGAGTATGGATCATCTAACGCCCAAAGACGCCCACCAGTTTCTGCACAAGAAGCCTGACGCCCTGTTCGTCGACTGTCGCAGCGAAGCCGAATTCTTCTTTGTCGGCCACGCGGTCGGCTCGATGCATGTCGCCTGGTACGACGGCGTGGACTGGGAATTAAATCCGCACTTTGTCAACGAGGTGCGCAAGCTCAGTGGCCACTCGACCGACCGCCCGGTGGTGTTGATCTGTCGCAGCGGCAAGCGCTCGGTGGATGCCGGCCTGGCGCTGGAAGCGGCCGGCTTCAATGACGTCTACAACGTGCTGCACGGCTTTGAAGGCGATCTGAACGAGGCGCATCAGCGTGGCACGTTCAACGGCTGGCGCTTCGACGGCCTGCCCTGGGAACAACTCTAGCCGCGTGTCGGGCTTAAGAATGGGTACGCTGGCGCGTTATTCGCGCGGCGTGTTCGGATCAATTCGCCGACTGATCTTGCGCACCACAACCGGGCCTTCACTGCCATCCGGGCGCGGTGGTGGTCGCCGGATCATCGGGTCGCGCGCAATATGCGGTTCAACCGGGTCGCGCGGCAAATTCACGTCGCCGCCGGCATCGCCAGTACCCGCTTGCGCGCGATAACTACCCGCCGAAACAGCACCTGCACCAGCGCCGGAACCCGCGCCGATACCGGCCCCCGGCGCGCCGCCTGGCCGACGTGCACCGGGGCGCTGGTTGGCCTGCGCCCGACCTACCGAGCTGACCGTATGATGATAAAGAAACGCGTCGCCCTGGCCGGTTTCAATCACCATTGAATATTGATCAAAGGAGCGGATTCGACCCCGCAGGCGCGTTCCGTTCACTAAATAGACATCCAGAAGAATTCTCTCCCGGCGCATTGAGTTCAGGAATGCAAATTGCTGGTTCTTGCCAGGACTATCGGCTTGTTCGGTCACGCCACGCTCTATTGGCAAACGTTTGCAATAACGTTTTTGTTTGGTAAGGCTGCGAAGTTACACCGTTTTGAGCAATTGTGCGAATTTACGAGGTGGTTTTACGGGCCTGTGTGTTCTCAATGCAGCGTTAGCGGCTGCTGCATCAAACCATCGAACTGACTCAAAAAATCATCAACTTCTTCAATAGACGGTTCCTTGGCAATCAACAATTGCACTTCGGTACGAAACTGCTGGGCGAGCGAACCACCAATAAATATTTCGCGGCGGGACGCTTTATCCATGATCTCGAACCCGCCGAATTGCCCCTCTGCATCGCGAAACTCCACGACACAGTAGTTGGGGCTGTTGTAGATCATGTGCATAAAAGAGATCCTTCGATTTGCTTCACCTTGCTATGGTCGGCTGTACCGCGATCCAGCCCACCCCAAGACCGACCAGCGCGCGGTCAAGGCCGACGGACGCCACCCGTGGAACTTCCGGGAAACAACATTGAGTCATTATTTTTAAATCCCCCCTCGCGCTAACCGAGACTATACCGATGCTAGCCGAGTGCGGTTATTGATTTCGCAGATTCACAACGAGCCGATCGATGGCGTGTTGCGATACAACCAGCGGTTAATTGGTGATCGTGTCGTCGATCGCGATTTGCAGATCGCGAAGTGAATGCTCATGCGCCATTGCATGCATCCGTTTGATGCGCAGCACATTACAAACACGATACTCGGTCTCCTGCCACACACGCCTCGAATGGACGACTCGCCACTCGTACCAGGCACGTTCGGTTGCGAAGATGGCCATCGCATCGGTGATCACACTGGACTGCGCAAAATCATTCACGACCGTCATGACACGCCGGCGATCAAACACGCGTAAGGGTGACCAATACACTTCGAACAGTGCTTCGTTTGATGCAGTGTTAGTCGCGCTTGTTCTGAAGTTGCATGAGGAGTGAGCTCTAGTGAATTGATTTTCAGTTGCATTGCTCATCAACACTGATGAGAGTTGCGCAACAATCGTCGCGCGATGCGTGTTGATCGGCAGCAACTCTGAATATAAATCGCACCGCGCTAACGACGCATCCATGCTCGCCAATGCGCCTTCGTTCAAATTGATGCTCACCCGATGCGTACTGGCCAGAAGTTGCGCACGCGCCCATAGATGCGCGGCCGATGCGCCCCTTACCATCGTTGCGTCAGTGGTGCCCGTTGCGCCGACTTCGGTCGGCACAGACCCGTAGGCATTCAAGTGTTCAGCATCGATCGCCAGCAACACCTGTTGTATATCGAGCCGGGTTCGCCAAGGCTTAGAACGCAAGAAATCAAGAACCTTGGCCGGATGACTGCTCGAGGCCATCTCGATAATTATTCTGCGCCAGCGGCCAGCACGCAATAACTTCGGCAACTGCGCCTGCAATTCGGCTTGACCGAGGCAACAGATGCACGCATTGGAAAGGCGCAGGTAGGTGCCGCTCCGAGTCGGCGGCGGCAGATCCTGCAGGAGCCAGGCCCAAGCTTGATCATCGCCCTGGACGGCTCGCAGCGCCTCCAGGACGGCACCTTTCGCTCGCGCCGAAAGGCCCAGCACCAGGGTCACCGGCGTGGGCGCATCGTGGCTATTCGTCGAGGCATTCATCGGGGTACTCATCGCGCAGATGCTGGCAAGCTAGTGCTTCACTTGCGCCAGAAATGCGGCGTGAACAATACGAAGACGGTCAAAAGCTCAAGCCGGCCGGCCAGCATGGCAAAGGTGCACAGCCAGGTTTGAACGTCGCTCAGCGCCTGATAGTTCTGTGCCGGCCCCAATACATTTAGGCCGGGACCGGTATTGTTGATCGAGGCAATCACACCGGACACCGATGAGACAAAATCCAGGCCGGTGGCCATCAATGCAAAACTTAAAATGGTCACAGTGACACCGTATAGCAGCATGTAACCGAGCACCGACAGAATCACCCGGTTATCAATCACCTGACCACTGACGCACAGCGGCGTCACGGCCCGTGGATGGACCATGCGCACCAATTCATACTTGGCTTGTTTAAGCAGGATCAGTGCTCGAATCATCTTGATACCGCCGCCGGTTGAACCTGCAGAGGACGACACGCAGCACAAAAATAACATCCACATCGGCGCGAAGATCGGCCATTTGTCGTAGTCGGTACTCATGTATCCGCTTGAGGTGGCGATCGAGATCACATTAAACGCGGCATATCGCCAAGCCGTCAGAAAGTCCGGATAAACGCCCTTCCAGAGCAGGAACGCGGCCAGCATCACACCACTGCCCAGGATGAGCGACCAGACCGCCAGCACTTCGGCATCACGCCAGTAGACTTTCAGCGAGCGCTCGCGTAACGCCAGAAAATGAGTGGTGAAATTCAACACCGCCAACATCATGAAGAGGCCGAGAATAAATTCCATCGCCGGCGAGTCAAAAAACAGCACGCTGGAATCGCGCGTTGAGAAGCCGCCCAGCGACAGCGCTGAAAACGCGTGACAGACTGAGTCATACCAACTCACACCGGTAATGCGCAGCATCAGGATGCACAACAAGGTCAGCGACGCATAAAGAATCCACAAATACTTCGCCGCTTGCGTCACCCGAGGCGTAATTTTGGCGTCTTTCATGGGGCCCGGCGTTTCGGTCTTGAAGAGCTGCATACCTCCGACGCCTAACATCGGCAGAATCGCCACCGCCAGCACAATAATGCCCATGCCGCCGAACCACTGCAGCGCATGGCGCCAGATGTTGATCGATTGCGGCAGGTCGTCGATTCCGACCAACACGGTCGAGCCGGTGGTGGTCAAGCCCGACATGGTCTCGAAGTAAGCGTCAGTGAACGACAGGCCCTTGATGGTCCACATAAGCGGTACGGTGGCAACGGCGGCCACAATCACCCAGGCCAACACCACCAGCAGGCAGCCTTCGCGCGCTCGAACCTCGCGGTGATGCG
>JANORY010000049.1:0-4806 GCA_031415535.1 Burkholderiales bacterium
GCGTTTGCGCGCAGTGTCGGCGTCGCCAATATCTTGAACTCGATCGAACAACTGAGCATCAAGCCGGCCTACCTTACCGCAGCTTCGGCAGGTGCCGGATTCGTCGAGCTTACCGACCACATTCTGCGTTCGCGGTGATTCAATCGGCGCGACTACATCACGAACTTCCGCACATAAGTCACCAGCACTTCGGCGATCACCACCACCGCAAAGATCGCAAACAACACCACTGCGACCCGGTCCCACTGGAACAAATTGAGCGCGGTATCGAGCGCCATGCCAATTCCGCCGGCACCAACCAGACCCAGTACCGCCGACTCGCGCACATTGATGTCCCAACGCAACAGCAGAATCGACCAGAACGCCGGTCGGATCGCCGGCCAAAACCCATACCACCACTGACTGGCTTTTGAGGCACCGGCCGCGTTGAGCGCTTCGATCGGACCAGCGGCGGCTTCTTCCATTGCTTCACCGACCAGCTTGCCGACAAAGCCGACCGAGCGAAACGCAATCGCCAAGGTACCAGCCAACGCGCCCGGCCCGAAGATCGCCACGAACAACAACGCCCAGACCAGTGAGTTCACCGATCGGCTCGACACCAACACCAGATGAGCCAAGGCATTGAGCCAACGCGAGCGGGTGAAGTTGCGCGCCGCCATGACGCCGAAGGGCATCGCCATGATGACCGCCAGGATGGTACCCAGCGAGGCGATATGCAGGGTCTCGATCAGCGCCGGCTGCACGCCTTTCGGATAGTGACTCCAGGCGATCGGCCACATCCGTTCGAACAGGTCGCGCATTTGCTCCGGCGCATCGAGCAAAAACTCGGGGATCACTTGAATCGAGCGAAGCGACTGCACCACGGCCGCCACCACCAGCAACCAGACCGCATACCGCGCTAATTTCTGGCCGCGATTGTGGCGTTGCCAGATGGCTGGCGCCGTCTGTGCTGGTGCTGTATTGGCCGAGGCCGATCCGCTCATGGCATCAGGTCGCGAATGCTGGCACCATCGACGAACACCGAGCGCACCATGTTCGCCAACAGTTCGCCAAGCATGATGATACTGATAATGGTCAACAGAATCGCGCAGACAAAGTCATAATCAAAGCGCTGAAAGGCGGAAAATAAGGCACCACCAACGCCACCGGCACCAACAATGCCGACCATCGTTGAATTGCGCAGATTCGAATCAATCTGATAAGTTGCAAAGCCCACGAATCGGCCGAGCACTTGCGGCACCACGCCGAACGCCACCAGATTGGGGAATGACGCACCGGTGGCCCGCACCGCTTCGATCTGCTTCATCGAGACTTCCTCAATCGCTTCGGTAAACAGTTTGCCGATGAACCCAATTGAGGCGACCGCCAGCGACAAAATGCCCGCCAATGCGCCAAAACCAACCGCCTTGACGAACAGGATGGCGACAATCACCGGATGCAGCGAGCGGCAAATCGCCACCAGCGCGCGCACCGGCCAACTGATATAAGCCGGCATCAGGTTTCGCGCCCCCAAAAGCCCAAAGGGCAGCGCCAGCACAATGCCGAGCGCCGACGACAGCACGGCAATCTGCAAGCTTTCGATAATGCCCTTCAGCAGTACGTCCCAACGTTCGAAGTTCGGTGGGAACATACGGCCGATAAACTTGACGGCGTTATCGAGACCGGTCTGCAAACGCAGCCAATTAAAATCGAGCTGGGCGACCGCGTAAACGACATAGAGGGCCAATGCCAGCAAGCCCAGCCTGCTGTTGCGGCTCATGGCAAACGGCTGCGTGCCGAGGCGCAGCGTGGTGTTGGACAGATCACCAGTCGAACCGGCGGCAGATGAACGTGCGGCAGACGAACGAGTGCCAGGCGGGATCATGGTTCGATCCAGCTTTCGGAACCGTAGATCTTGCCCAGAATTTGATCGCTCAAGGCCTCGGGCGCACCATCGAACACCACCAGACCGCCGGACATGCCAATGATGCGATCCGCAAATCGCTTGGCCAGTTCGACGTCATGCATGTTTACCAGCACCGGTATCGCGCGGACTCGCCCTTGCTCGCGCAACAGATTCATGATGTCAACCGAGGTCTTCGGATCGAGCGATGAAGTCGGCTCATCGGCCAACAGCAGATCGGGTTCCTGCATCAAGGCCCGTGCGATTCCGACTCGTTGGCGCTGACCGCCCGACAGTGCGTCGGCGCGTTGATGCTCAAAGCCGGTCAGCCCGACCACCGCCAGCAACTCGAACGCCCGTGCAATGTCGGCTGGCGGAAAGCGCCGCCGCCAGGCATCCAGCGCGCCCACAAAACCGAGGCGACCCGTCAACAAATTTTCCATGACGGTCAAGCGCTCGACCAGGTTGTACTCCTGAAACACCATGCCGATGCGCCGGCGCGCCTGCCGAAGACTACTGCCCGACAGCGCACTGAGTTCAAGCTCATTCAAGCGGATGGTCCCGCCGCTCGGCTCCACCAGACGATTGATGCATCGGATCAAGGTTGACTTGCCGGTACCCGATGGACCAATAATCGCCGTCAGCCCGGCACCTTGAACCACCAGATCGATACCGCCCAGCACCGGCACGCCCGCGCGGTACTCCTTGCGCAGGCCGGCAATACTGAGGCTCACTACTTCTTCGCCTTGGCGGCTTCCTTGTCATAGGCGGCGCGATTAAACGATTCACCGCCGCTCTCTGCAACCTTTCGAACGACCTCCCACTCCTTCTGATAGGTAATCGGAAAGAAGCGGTCAGCGCCATCAAACGCCTTCTTCATTTCATCGGTAAACCGATAGTCGTAAAAGCACTGGGTAATTCGCTTCGAGAGCACCGGCTCAAGATCGTGGGCAATCGCAAACGAAGACGTAGGAAACTTCGAGCTGCGGTAAATGATGCGGAAATTTTCTTCCTTGATCTGGCCGCGTGTCGCCATGCGATGAAACACATCGGAGGCCACGGCTGCAGCGTCATAGTCGCCGGAATTCACGCCCATAACTGATTGATCATGTTTGCCGGAAAAGAGGATCTTGTAGTCCTTCTCAGGTGCTAAACCCTCGGCCGGGAAAAGCGCCATCGGTGCCATGTGGCCTGAGTTTGAAGACGGTGCGGTATGCGCCACCTTCTTGGCCTTCAGATCAGTGAGCTTCTGGAACGGGCTGTCCTTCTTGACGATAACAATCAGGTTGTAGCCCTGAAACTCCTTCTCAGTACCCTTGACGGCAAACGGCACCGCGCCAGCAATGTTGACCGCAAACGCAGTTGGCCCGGTCGAAAAGCCGCCGACATGCAGACGGCCCGAGCGCATCGCTTCGATCTCGGCGGCATTGCTCTGCACCTGGAAAAACACAACCTTCTTTTCGCTGCATTTGCCCAGATATTCGGTAAACGGCGCGAAGACTTTTTCATAAACCGCCGGATCTTCGACCGGCGTGTAGGTAAACACGATCGTCGAAGGGTTCTTCAGCCGCTTCGGATCGGTCGGCACATCGGCCACCATGTCCTTATTCGCATCGCAGTACTGCGCATCAAGATCACCACGATTCGGGCAGCTTTCCTGCGCCTGGCTGGACAACGGCCACGCCGCCATGCTCAGCAGCGCCAGCCAGGCAGTCCACGTTTGTCGTTGATTCATAGGGGTCTCCGTAATTGATATTGTTTCGCTACTTGGGCGATTCTCGCACCATAAGCATGTGCTGTGGCCAGATCACCGGCCGGCGGACTGAGTTCGGGGGACACATTATCGGCCTGCGCCATGACCCCGAGGTAGCTGCCAAGACGGTTTATATCGTCGGGATGCCCGGCACGCTGCGCCGGCATCATGCCGGTACCGACCCAGATCATTGAGTGCTGCATCGCCAAGGTCACAAAATACTGCAAGGTTGAAAATTTGTCGCCACTCATCGCCATCGAACAGGTAAAACCGCCGGCAATCCTGTCTTTCCAAGCTTGCGCAAACCAGACCTTGGCGGTGGCGTCGGCAAACACTTTGAACTGACCGGAGGGCCCGCCCATATAAGTTGGCGCGCCAAACACGATGGCATCGGCTTGCGCAAGCGTCTGCCAGCCAGCGTCATTCAACTCGGCAACGTTTAGTTGATCTACAGTGACATCCAGCACACCACGCGCGCCCTGGGCAACCGAATCAGCCAGCTTTTGGGTATGGCCGTAACCCGAATGACTGGCAATTGCTACGCGTACGCTCATATCTAAGAAGTCCTGAAACACGCAATGAAGCGTGGCTAGAAACCTCGATTGTATAAACTAATAACAAAGACCCAGTCATGAACTATATTGGTCGATTCGCACCTTCCCCCACCGGTCCTTTGCACGCCGGCTCGTTGGTTGCGGCCATGGCCAGTTTTCTTGATGCACGAGCGCATCACGGCACGTGGTTGTTGCGGATCGAAGATATCGATCCGCCCCGAGCCGTTGTTGGCGCTAGCGAACAGATCGTCGAGTTGCTTGCAGACTTCGGTTTTGAATGGGACGGGCCGATCGTGTATCAGAGCCTGCGCACGCGGGCGTTTCAAGCGGCGTTCGATCAATTGCTCGCCGACGGTTATGTCTATGGCTGCGGGTGCAGCCGCAAGGAGATCGGCGAAGGGATTTATCCGGGCACCTGTCGCACTGGAATACCGGTGGGTTTGCAAGCCAGAGCCTACCGGGTCCGCAGCGCTGGCCAGATCATCGTCTGGCAAGATCGTCAGACCGGCGAGTGTACCGAATCGCTCGACCAACAATCGGGCGACTTTGTGATCAAGCGCGCCGACGGACTGTGGGCATACCAACTCGCCGTCGTGGTTGACGATGACTTGCAAGCC
>JANORY010000050.1:0-1418 GCA_031415535.1 Burkholderiales bacterium
GGTTCGCTGAGGCGGAATACGGCGGTCAGGGGATCTGGCGTGTCGATCGCGGTGACTGCCTTGAAGGTGTTGACGCCCCGAGGGTGCACCTTTTTGAGGACATCCATGACGCTGAACTGCACATCGGCGCTGGTGAAGGCCTTGCCATCGTGGAACTTCACGCCCTCTTGAAGCTTGAAAGTCACGGTCTTGCCGTCGGCACTCACCGTCCACGACTGGGCCAGGCTGGGGATCGGTTTGAGTTCGAAGTTGTATTCGAGCAACCCTTCATAGACCTTGGTGGCTACCTGGCCAATCGGACCGGCAGTGCTTTGGTAGGACGCCAAGGTGGGCGGCTCAGGCTGCACCACCAGGACTAGCGTGCCACCCTTTTGCGGGGTGCCCTGGGCCAGCAGGGGCTGGGCGACAAGCAGCAACAAGGTGCCGGCGGCGACCTTCAGTGCGCGCATCAAACTGTGCAATGTAGTCACGGATTTCCCTTTAAATTAAGCGAATCATGTAATTTTGCCCTCGAACGCCCAGCGGTAACTGAACAAGGCAGCCGAACCACCGGTGTGGATGAAGATGACGTCCTCGTCGGCTGCAAACGCTTTGGCGCGCAGCATCGAGATCATGCCAGCCATTCCCTTGCCGGTGTAGACCGGATCCATCAGGATGCCTTCGCAACTCGCCAGCATTTGCACCGCCTCGAGCATGCCGTCAGTCGGCACACCATAACCCGCGCCAATAAAGTGATCGTCCGCTACTACTGCCTCGCGCGGCAACGCCGTGTTGACGCCCAACAGCTCTAGCACGCGCTGTGCCAGCCCGTGGACTCTGCTCTCTTGCACCTCGCGTGGCGCTCGTACGCCAATTCCGGTAACGGGCCAACCGAGACCGAGCGCGTGTATTCCGGCGACCAGCCCGGCTTGTGTGCCGGCACTTCCAGTTGCGTGCACAAGATGAGGATTCTTCAAACCCAGGTCGATGCATTGCTGGCGCAACTCGCGCACACATTCAACATAGCCCAGCGATCCCAGGGCATTCGAACCCCCACCGGGGATGACATAAGGCTTGCGGCCCGCCGCACGCAGTTGCGCGGCCAGCGATTCGAGGGCAGCATCCATTGCGGTGCCGCCCGGCACATGGTGCAAACGTGCTCCAAACAGTTTGTCCAGAAAGACGTTGCCCGAGTCTGAATAGTCTTGCGGGGCTCCTTCGAGCCTGGACTCCAGGATCGCCTCGCACGCCAGGCCCGCAAAAGCGGCGGCCGCCGCTGTTTGCCGCACGTGGTTGGACTGCACCGCGCCGTGGGTCAACAGCGTATCTGCCCCTTGGTTGAGGGCCTCACCGACCAAAAACTCAAGCTTGCGGGTTTTGCTGCCGCCGCTGGCCAAGCCAGTGCAATCGTCGCGTTTGATGAAGAGGCGTGGTCCACC
>JANORY010000051.1:0-2662 GCA_031415535.1 Burkholderiales bacterium
GGCTGATGATGTGTTGCATCAGGAGATTGCCGATCTGGCGGCGCTCGCCAAGGGCGAAGCCGAAGGCCACGTGCATGGCCCGGGATGTGGGCATGATCATGGTGCGCACGATCATGGAGAACACGGCGATCATGGCGATCACGGCCATGCCGGTCATGAGCATAGTTCTCACGATCATGCGCACGATCATGCGCACGATCTTGCTCACGAAGATACTCAAGACCATAATCACGACGACCACAGCCACGACCATAACCATGGTCACGCGCACCAAATGTCCGGCCCTGCCACAAGCAAGAGTACCGAAGCCAAGCGCCCGCGCCCGATCAAATCAAAGCGCATGGCTGAGTCGGCAGTCTACGTACTTGAGAAAATGTCGCATGGCTACAAACGTATGGGCCGCGCGTACGGCGGCGGTTTCTACGACTATCCCGAGGGTGCTGAGAAGCAGCTTTGGTCAGGTTTGAAGGTGTTTGCGCGCGGCGCAAAGTCGGTGCCGCTGGAAGACGTTAAAGAGCGCCTTTTGTACGCTCAAGCGATCGAGACGATCCGCTGCCTCGAAGAAGGTGTGCTTGAGTCAACCCGCGATGCCAACATTGGCTCAATTTTTGGCTGGGGTTTTCCGGCCTATACCGGTGGTACTGCGCAATTCGTGAATCATGTCGGCACTAGGGCGTTTTGCGAACGCGCCGATGAATTGGCACAAAAGTATGGTGAACGATTTACGCCGCCGCGACTGTTGCGGTTTTTGGCGGCACAGAACAAATCATTGGATTGAGGCATGAACACCCCTACTGATCCAGATGGTTCATCGGTCCGCGTCGAGCGTCAAGGACCGATCACCATCGTTACCCTGTCGCGACCGCAGGCCAGGAACGCGGTTGACGGCGCCACCGCTGCATTGCTGGCTCAGGCATTTCGCGACTTCGATACCGATCCTAACGCGCGAGTAGCCGTGTTTCATGGTGATCATGGGCATTTTTGCGCCGGCGCCGACCTCAAGGCGATTGGCGATGCGGGACGCGGTAATCGCCTGAAGGCACAAGGTGATGGGCCCATGGGGCCGTCGCGAATGTTGCTCTCGAAACCAGTGATCGCAGCAATCTCGGGTTATGCGGTGGCTGGTGGGCTTGAGCTTGCGCTCTGGTGTGATCTGCGCATCGTTGAAGAGTCAGCGATCATGGGCGTATTTTGTCGGCGCTTCGGCGTCCCGCTGATCGATGGCGGCACGATTCGCCTGCCCAGGCTGATTGGCCTGTCGCGCGCGCTGGATTTGATTCTGACCGGTCGTGCGGTGGGCGCAGCCGAGGCACTCAGCTTTGGGCTGGCCAATCGGGTGGTGCCGGACGGCGAAGCACTCGCCTCAGCGCTCCTGCTGGCGGGTGAGCTCGCGACGCTGCCGCAAACCTGCCTGCGCAATGACCGTCGTTCAGCCTATGAGCAATTTTCAATGAGCCTGGATGACGCGCTCGCCAACGAGTTCGCGCTCGGCGAACAAACAATCGCCTCGGGTGAAACCTTTTCAGGTGCCTCCCGATTCGCTGGCGGCGTTGGCCGTCACGGTGGTCGTGTCGAATAAACGTGCCTGAACTAAACGTCCCTGAATAATCGTTCAATGTTGAACGCTCAAACCATAGCTAACCTTATCGGATACCGCGATGTTTGCTGAAACTCTTGCCCCCGTGTCACGCGCCGGTGTGCGCGACTCTAAACGTTTGAATGATTACCGCGAGCCAGTCAAACCGCGGCCAGCCGCGACCGTTCTGTTGTTGCGTGACGCGGTTGACCAAAGTAAGGGTTCTTTTGAGTTGCTGATGACCCGACGATCGGCCACCGCGAGCTTTGCACCGGGCGTCTATGTGTTTCCGGGTGGTGCCCTTGATGCCGGCGACGGTTCGGAGGCGGCGAGTGCAATCTCGCAAGTACGGGCGACTCAGTCGGTCGAACAGCGAGCTTTTTCGGTGGCTGCAATCCGCGAAGCCTTCGAAGAGCTTGGTGTGCTGCTCGCGTACCGGCCCGATGGCAGCATGGTCGACAGCGCCGATCTCGCTCGCCTGGATCGCGATCAGAACGCCGATTTTGTCGGTCAGATATCAGCGCTGGGTTATCGTCTCGCAGTGGATCAGGTTTGGTGGTTGTGCCACTGGATTACCGATCGCGACTTGCCGAAGCGGTTCGACGCGCGCTTTTACGTCGCAAGGATGCCGGCCGGCCAAACACCCAAGGCCGACGAGGGCGAACAGTTCGAACCGGTGTGGGTGTCGCCTGCCGACGCGTTGGCGCGCCATGAGGCCGGTCAGTTCGATATGATCTTTCCGACCATCCGAACCTTACGCAGACTCGCTCGCCTCGCTTCGATTGACGAATTGTTGGCACTATGCAGGAGCGAGAAGCCGCTCTTCGTGTCGTCACCCCGGGGCGGCCATTATCAGAACAAAGTCGAGCGATTCAGCGAAGAAGAAATGCAATTCGGCGAACTTGAATTGATCTCGCCGGACGGCCGTATTCAGCATGTGCTGGACTGGAACTACGCCAAGCCGGTGGCTCTGACCAAGAACGTGCAACGCTTAACCTGCCCCAACCCGGGCATGATGACTGGCCCCGGCACCAACACTTACATCGTCGGTGAACCGGGTGCCTATGCGGTGATTGATCCTGGCCC
>JANORY010000052.1:0-3113 GCA_031415535.1 Burkholderiales bacterium
AAGCTGGTGCGTACCGGGTTTCGCAGCAATAACGTCGACCATTGCACGCGCCTGTGCCATGCCTCGTCGGTCGCCGCGCTGCTTGAAGGGATTGGCTCCGCCGCCGTTTCGAATCCGGTCATGGATGTCACCGCCTCCGATCTTGTGTTCGTGATCGGCGCTAACCCGACCGTCAATCACCCGGTTGCCGCCACCTTTATCAAAAATGCGATCAAGGCCGGTACACGTTTGGTGATTGCCGATCCGCGTCGCAGCGAGCTGTCCCGACACGCCTGGCGGATGTTGCAGTTCAAGCCCGATACCGACGTGGCACTGCTGAACGCCATGATGTACACCATTATCGAGGAGCAACTAACCGACGCGCAGTTTATTGCCGATCGCACTAGCGGCTATGAAGCCTTGCGCGCCAATGTACTGTCGTACTCACCCGAAGCGATGGGTCCGATCTGTGGCGTGGCACCGGCCACAATTCGCGAAGTCGCCCGGGCCTATGCCCGCTCGAAGGCCTCAATCATTCTTTGGGGTATGGGGATCTCGCAACACATTCACGGTACCGATAACGCCCGTTGCCTGATTGCGTTGGCTTTAATGACCGGACAGCTCGGCCGACCCGGCACCGGCCTGCACCCATTGCGCGGCCAGAACAATGTCCAGGGCGCGTCCGACGCCGGGCTCATTCCGATGATGTTCCCCGACTACCAGCGCGTCGACTCGGCCGAGGCGCAGTCGCGCTGGCAAAAGCTCTGGGGGGTGCAGCTCGATGCCGAACCCGGGCTAACGGTGGTCGAGGTGATTCATGCCATCGATCGCAACGAATTGCACGGCATGTACATCATGGGCGAAAACCCGGCGATGAGTGACCCGGATGCCGCCCATGCCCGGGCGGCGCTTGCGCGGCTTGAGCTGTTGGTGGTGCAGGACATTTTTATGACCGAAACCGCCTGGTTGGCCGATGTCATTTTGCCGGCCTCGGCATTTCCCGAGAAAACCGGCAGCTTCACCAACACCGACCGCATGGTGCAACTAGGCCGGCAAGCGTTGTCGCCACCGGGCAATGCGCGCCAGGACCTGTGGATCATCGTCCAAATGGCGCGCGTGCTCGGTCTGGACTGGACCTACACGGAACCGCAGCAAGTGTTTGAGGAAATGCGCTTGGGTATGGACAGTATTCGCGGTATCAGTTGGCAGCGGCTCGAGCGTGAGTCGAGCGTGACCTACCCGTGCACCGATGAAAACGATCCAGGTCAGCCGATCGTGTTTTGCGATCAGTTCCCGACTGACAGCGGCCGCGCCCGCTTTGTACCCGCCGACATCATTCCGGCCGCTGAACAGCCTGACGGACAGTATCCGTTCATTCTGATCACCGGTCGTCAACTCGAACACTGGCACACCGGCTCGATGACCCGACGCGCCGACGTTCTGGATGCGCTGGAACCCGGTGCCACTGCCAGCTTTCACCCGGCCGACCTGCGACGGCTCGGTGTACTACCGGGCGAACATGTGCGGGTCGCCTCGCGCCGGGGTCAGATTGAGTTGGCCGCACGGGTCGATGACGGCACGCCGGAGGGCGCGGTATTTATTCCGTTCGCGTTTTACGAAGCGGCCGCCAACTTGCTGACTAACGCTGCACTGGACCCGTTTGGCAAAATCCCCGAGTTCAAATATTGCGCGGTGCGTGTGACGGCTCACCAGCCCAAGGTCACGAGCGTCGGACAGTGATCAGAAACGGCCAATACGGGATCGGGGAAGCTGGGCGGCTTGGCAGCCAGCGTCCCGCCAAATTTTCCGATCGGCAACTTGACCGCCGAGCGCACCGCAGCGGACAGACCCTCTGACACTACAACCTGGTCAAGGCCAACCGGATTGCGGCAACCCATCTGCGCGGCTGACGCCAGTTCGCGCAAGCGCATGCGCTCCAGCACCTGCGACTTGGCTTCATCACACAACTTTTCACTGGTTTCGCCACCGGCACATTTGAGCGCCAGCAGCACCGCACGACTGTGCGACGGCTGACCGTCGTTAAGCTCCTTCCAGAGGTTTTGCGTTTTCACCGAATTGGCCAGCGGTGCCGTCAGATTGCGGCTGCCATCACTGCGCATCGGCACCGAACCGCTGAGTTCGCGCTCTTCATGCCAGAGGTTGCGATTAAAGTCGCCGAGCACCACAAACGGCGTTGCACCCACACCCAGTTTTTCAAAGGCTGCTTCGAAAGGCGCGATCTGGCGTTGCAGCACCGAGCAAGGACTCTGCGGGTCGTTGCCGTCGAGCTGACCGCGTTCGAGCGAGGAGACACACGAGGACTTCAGATGCAGGGTCATTAGCCGCAATAGCTTGCCCCGGATATTCAGCGCCACGGTGAAGCCGGGGCGTACCTGATCATCGATGGGCAGTTCCGGCAAGGACATCTGATGTACCGCTTGGCAGGCTTCGGCGGCAGCGCCAAATTCTTTCTTCCAGGCAAACGCCAGGCGTTGTACCTTGTACTGACCGTCGAACGAACAGACGTTGTATTGATCGGCCAGCGCACCCAAAGCCTGACGAACTGCGGCCACGCCAGATACTTCCTGGAATGCAATCACGTCGGCATTCAGTCGACTGGCGATGAATGCCTGTATCTGCGCATTGCGCTTGGCCCAGGCGGCGGCCGTCACCGCTACACCCTGGCGGCGTGCATCAAGATAGACGCCACACGGCGGCATACGACTCAGATCAACGCCTTGCAGCTTGGCACGTCGCTCGGCTACCTGCCACCCCACCAGCGCCGTTTCGGCTGAGGAAATCTCCCAAATGCCACTTGACTGATTGCGCGCAAACCGCTGGCTGCAGGCGGCAATCCAGCGTGGCAACTCTTCGGTGCTGATGTGCCAACCGAGATTCCAACTGGCCAGCCGAAGACTGCCACCGGTTGCTGTCTGCGCCGCCACTGGCGCCGCCACTGGCCCAGCCAGCAGGGCAGCCATAAGCATTATCCCAAGTCGCATGTACAACGGCGCATCCCTCATTGACTTCAGTACGCGGATTCCAAAGGGGTTTAATACCTCGCAACGGTTATTCTATCGACTCATGTCCATGACGATTGACACCGAACCCGACGAAGCGCAGCAGGACCGCTG
>JANORY010000053.1:0-2239 GCA_031415535.1 Burkholderiales bacterium
CAACCAGAGCTGGCCGGCGCTTACTCGCCGTTCGATCGGTAAATGGAAAGGGCACGTCTACCGTATCAAAGGCCTCTAATTTCAAGCGTGCCATTACAGATCCTTGAATGCCTGATCGTCCAGCGCGCTGGACCATTCTTGCAAGGTTCCCTCCAAAGCTTGGGTAAACGCGATGTCCAGCGGACTTGCGCGATGAAGCTTGACTTCGTTACCGACAATCTCAAAGCCGACCATATCGCCCGCGCTGAGTTGCAGCACTTTGCGAACACTGGTCGGGATAGTCGTTTGGTACTTGCTGGTCAGTCTTGACGAATGAATCACAGTATTACTTTCTTATTTCCTTAATGTAGTGAATCTTACCTACAGGAGTCGGTTTCTACAAGCTTGCACTCAAGGCGTAACGTGGACTCAGGGCAAGCTCAGCAATTGAATTCGGAGGGTGCGGAGTCCGGTTGGCGCGCCATGGCAAACCATTTTTGAGGGAATTGTCCTCGCCGAAACGGCCGCTGGAACTCCGGCTCGAATTCCTCCTTGAGATCAATAGACCCTTTATTGATCGTACGATAAATATATGGCAAACTATCCTAAACTTGGCATCACAGGGCGTTTTCAGAATGCCTGCAAAGCCCCTCTGCTATTCCTGCACGGAACCTACGTTCAACCGATTGCGCTGAAAAGAACCTGATGAAACTTGGAATGTTCATGATGCCGATTCACCCGCCAGGCCGCGACGTTGCTGAGGCCTTACAGGAAGACCGCGAGGCGGTTCTACTGGCCGATCGCCTCGGTTACAGCGAAGCCTACATTGGAGAACATGTCACCGACGCCGCCGAGATCATTACCTCTTCAATGATCTTTCTGGCGAGCCTCGCTTACGACACAAAACAGATTATGCTTGGCACTGGGACTCTGAATCTGCCCAATAGTCACCCGGCAGGAATCGCTGCCAACGCTGCGATGCTCGACCATATGCTCAAGGGCCGATTCATCATGGGCATCAGTCCTGGCGGTTTGATGTCGGATGCCGAAGTGTTCGGTAATTTCGGCAACAACCGCAACGAAATGTTCGTTGAGTGCATTGATATCGTGCTCAAAATCTGGGCGTCGGAACCGCCGTATGACATTGAAGGCAAGTATTGGAAGGTAAGCGTGGGGCGCACAATGATCCCCGAGATTGGCCAAGGCTTTATCATGAAGCCGTATCAAAAACCGCATCCGCTCATCGTCGGTACCGCCGTGGCGCCGTTCTCGCAGGGTGTTACCGAAATGGCCAAGCGTGGCTGGCAACCGATCTCTGCCAACTTCCTGATGCCAGAATGGGTCAAAACCCACTGGCCCAAATATGTCGAGGGAAGAGCCGCCGTGAAGGCTGTCGCGTCGCCGACTGAGTGGCGGGTCGCAAAAAGCATTTTTGTCGCAGATGACGCCGCTTTGGCCAAGTGCTACGGTCATGGAGCAGAGGGCCCGCATCATTTCTACTTCAAACAATTGGTTCGCAAGCTGGTCGGCGCAGGCGGCCGAGGCAACCTGTTCAAAACCGATCAGAATATGCCCGATGCGGCCATTACGGCCGAATACGTTACCGAGCGGCTCGTTATAGCCGGTACGGTCGACTCCGTGGTGGATCAGTTGCTTGCCTTTCGTGAGCAGATCGGTGATTTCGGCACATTGCTCTACGCCTGTCACGACTGGATCGATCCGGTCCTGGCCAGGCGCTCGATGCAACTGATGGCTGAACAGGTGATGCCCAAGGTTAACGCCGCCATTGCAGCCGGTAAATGACGATGGCCAAGCCTGAAAAGCAACGGGTACCGGTTGGTGTCATTGGACTCGGCATCATGGGTTCATCGATTGCGGCAAATCTCGTCATGGGGGGGTTTCCGTTATTGGGGTTTGATCCTGTACCCAATGCCCGCAGACGATTAAAAGCGGCCGGCGGTACGGTCAGCAAGAACGCTGCCCAGGTCGCCGAGCAATGTCAGTACATCGTACTTTCATTGCCGAATGAGGCCGCACTGGAAAGCGTTTGCGCCGAGTTGGTGTCAGCCAAACCGCGCGGCCTGATAGTGGCGGAAACCAGCACGTTGCCGGAAGCAGCCAAATTGCAGGCGTTCGCTGCACTTGGCAAGCAGAAAATTGTTTTGCTGGATTGCCCGTTGTCCGGCACGGGCGCTCAGGCCGTGACTCGAGATTTGGCGGGGTACGCCAGTGGAAACGCCCGAGCCATCAAATCTTTTGC
>JANORY010000054.1:0-2787 GCA_031415535.1 Burkholderiales bacterium
GCAATGCCTTCGCCACCCGACAGCGGCCCAATCATGATCTGGACCTTGTCCTGCTCGACCAGCTTTCGAGTCGAGTTGACTGCGACGTCGGGTTTTGCGTCAGAAGAGGCCTTGACGAACTCGATCTTCTTGCCACCCGCCATTCCGTTACGCTGCTTGAGTGCGAGGTCGGCGCCGCGCATGCCGTCTTGACCGCCCGCCGCGAACGGGCCCTCCAGTGTCGCCAGCAAACCAACTTTCAAAACATCCTGTGCCAAGGCTGCGCTCGTGAAGGCGCTAAACACGGCAGCGCCGATCAGACTACGCGCCAGTACTCTTTTTGTAGAAATCATCTCCATCTCCTTTTGGTGGGTGCGGCCGGTTAGCCGCCAAACAGTACAATTTATAAACAGTACAACTGATAACCAGGCAAATCAGCACGACATCAAACTCGAATTACAACCAGGCAAGAACGCCACCCAAGAACGCCACCGTTACTGCGAGGATTGGCCGCCCCGAACTGAGTAGCGGTTCTTGATCCGATCCCACAGCCCCAGTAACCCGTCAGGGGAAAACAGAACGATCGCCAGGAACACCCCACCGATCAATAAATTGAAGCGCTCGCGGCTGACGATGTCGACCGCGAAATTCTGCAGCAACACAAACACCAAAGCGCCAATAAAAGCACCGATCGGATGACGCATGCCGCCCAAGACAGCCACGATCAAGACGTTGATCAAGGTGGAGGAGATGACCGAGCCGGGCGTGATCAGTCCGTTGTACCAGACCAGCAATATGCCGCCGACTGCAGCGACAAAGCCGGCGACCGCATGCGCGGCGACGCGGTGCGCATTGACGCTAAAACCCAGCGAGTTCATGCGTCGAGGGTTATCGCGGATGCCCTGCAACGCAATGCCAAAGGGTGCCTTCAGCAGATACTTGATGAAAAAGTAGCCGAGCAAGGCGAGTGTGGCGGCCAGGTAGTAGAACGGCACCGGGTCACGCCATTCGACGCCGAAGAGCAGCGGCGGGTGAACTTTTGAGAACCCCTGAAAACCGTTGAACATTGTGTAGTTCTGCAGTGCCAGATAATAAAACGCCACCCCAATGGCCAGCGTTATCATGATCGTGTAGATACCTTCGGTTCGTACCGACAGCCAGCCGATAAAAGTGGCAAAAACGGTGGCAATCAACAAGGCGATCAGCACTGCCAGCCACCACGGCCAGTTCAGTGAAATGGTCGGCACGCCACTGGCACCGAAGATAGCGACCATATAACCGGCGACACCGGCAACCGTCATTTGTGATAACGACACCATGCCGCCCGCGCCGCCTAAAAAGGTTAACGATAGCGCGATCAGGCCGAGCGCCATGGTCTGGCCACCAATCTGGAAGGTGAAGAACGGTGTTGCCACCACCGGGTAGATCAAGACTGCCAGCAGCACCAGCACATGGCGGGTTGAAACGTGTTGCCAGATCCATTTGAGCCAGGCCGGCGCGTCCTGATCGGAATAGTCAGGCAATCCGTTGCCGGCGCGCGAACGCTGCGCAGCCGTAAACGCCTTCGCTTGGGCGCTTGCCGACTGTGCGCCTGGTGCTCCCGCTGTTGATCCAGCGCCAGCGCCACCCCGACCGCTCCAACTGCCGCTGGTGAGTGCCCGCCGTCCAGCACCTGAGTTCATGGCCTTGCGCCACTGCGCCGCGCTCATGCCGGTTTCCCGAGAATGCCTTGCGGTCGGAAGGCCAACGCCAACACCATGATGACAAAGGTAAACACAATGCCGTAGGTCGGCGCATAAGCGATGCCGAATTGTTCGGCCAGGCCGATCAGCAGGGCCCCGAGTGCCGCACCCGGCACACTGCCCATGCCACCGACGATGACCACGATCAGCGAGGCTAGCAAGTATCGCGTGTCCTCACCCGGTGAGATCGACAAGGCGGTGCCTCCGACCACACCACCAAAGCCGGCCAGGCCGGCACCGATGGCAAAGGTGATCGCAAAGATCAATTGAACATTGACACCGGAGGCGGCCAGCATCGCGCGGTCGTCGACGCCGGCGCGAATCATCATGCCGACGCGAGTGCGATTTAGAAACAGCCACAGCAACAGGCCGATGACGATCGATGCGACCAGCAATACGATTCGGAAGGTTGCGAATTTGCCGATGATCGGTAGCGGCGTTGAACCGTAGATCCAGCTCGGCGGATCGAAGGTGTAGATCTGGCCACCGAATCCCCAGAGCATCAAGTCGGCCAATACAATCGACAGGCCAATAGTCACCATGGTCTGGCGCAGATCCTGGCCTTGCATGAAGCGAAACACCAACAACTGTAGCAGCAGACCCAACAGCGCAGCCGACAGGAAACCAGCCGCCACTGCGAGCAGCCAGGAGTCGGTCGAATCACCGACGATCCAGCCAACATAGGCGCCCAACAAATAGAGCGATCCGTGCGCCAGATTGACATTACGCATCAATCCGAACACCAGCGTGAAGCCGCTGGCAACGACGAAGTAGAGGGCCGCCAAGGTAAGGCCGTTCAGCAGGGTTGTGAAGAATAGCTTGGTGTTATCAGCCATGGCCCAGATCACGAACACCAATAACGGGGTGCCGATGACCACGCGCCAGAACCAGAGCCAAAAAGGTTTCATCGTAATAGGCTCATGCGGCTGACAAGCTCCAGCGGTTACGGCTGGCGTTGCGTACTTCGGGTTCCTTATGGAAGACGCCATCCTTCATGATTGCCAGCAACTTGTTCTTGTTGAGCAAGAGCGAAAGGTCCGCCAGCGGGTCGCCATCGACCAACAGG
>JANORY010000055.1:0-5587 GCA_031415535.1 Burkholderiales bacterium
CGGATCGGCCAACTGCGGGGTGCGCAGCTATACCAATGACAGCGAAGTCGTCGCTGGCATTTGTGATGCCGCGACCTGGACGACTTGCGGCTATCACTTCGCGCACCAGCTTCGGATCTCGATTTGGGGCGAACTGCTGAATATGGATTCTCCAGCGGGCCATGCCGAGTTGGCTGATGGCGCGGCCAGCGCCGTTCATTGGCTGCACCCGCCAGTGGGTGCGCGCGTGCAACCTTACGTCAACAACGCGAAATTTATGACGATGCCCACGGAGTTCCTGATCGGCGAGCCTCGTGGCAAAGGTCCGGCGCCACCGTATCCTTAGAACGACCGCAGGATCGTGGTCGGGTTGCAGATATCGTCAACACTTCGCAAGCAGGCAGTGACATCATGAAATGCAGCAAATGCCCGGCTCGAATGGCCACTGGCGATCGCTTCTGCGGCGAATGCGGTCAGCCGGCCAGCACGTCGGTGGCCGAGCCCGCCCCTGAGTCGGCGGCTTCTGCGGATCCTGCACCGACGTCCGATACTGCCACGCTCACCGTCGACAGCGTCATTGCCGGGCGGCCTGCGGCGCGCTGGTCGGCACCTTTGCTGCTGTCGCTGGCCGGATCGATGCTGGTTCTTGGCAGCATCGTGATGCCCTGGCAGTACCAGGAATTGCAGGGCGTCATCAGCGTCGCCAATGATCTACGCGGCGATACGCTGGCGTATCTGTTGGCAATTTGTGCGGTGACCGGCGCGGTGGCGATAGCCGTGATCAGTCAGACCGAGCGGCGGCGGCGCTGGCCTTGGGTGTCGTTCGTGCCGGTCTTGACCGGTGTGGCCTGTGCGGCACTCGTGCTCGTCGATTGGGCGCTGACCTCCGGCTCTGGCTTGGTCGGCACCTTCCAGACGTCCCACGGAAAGTACATCAATCAGCTCGGGCCGGGCCCGCTGTTGGCGATCGCGGGCGGCGTCGGCGCGGCCATGGGAGCTGCCTGTGAAGTCCGGCGATCACGGCGGGGGAACTGATGTGAAATGCCTTAAATGCCTTGCGCCGATGAATACCGGCGATCGCTTCTGCGGAGAATGCGGAACACCGGCCGTAGCGCCTGCCGTGGCCGCAAATACCAAGACATTGATCTGCGGAAACTGCGGCCAGCGGGTTGAGTCGAATGAACAATTTTGTGGCACCTGCGGCTTTCCGGTATCGCGCAGTGACGCGAAGCCCGAATTGTTTCCATTGTTTGGCGTTTCATTGGGTCAGACCTCCGCCGCCGAACTTGCGCGGCTGGGGATCCGAGCCAACTCCATCGACAAGAGTACTGGTGAACCTTATCAATACTATGAAGTCCGCCGGACAAACTTCTGGTACGACGGGTCGAACGTCGCGAATCGCATTTATCTCGCCCGAGGTATACACCCGATGCCTGAGCCTTGGCGCAAGCTCGGCCTGAACTGGGCGCATTCGTTCGACGAGTGGCTTGCCTTACTGGAACGATTGGGGTTTGAAGTGTGCGTCGACGGTCAGCCAGACACGGTGCAGTACCGAGGACATGACTCATTTTTCGCACTGGTTCGCGCGAACCAGCCGCCAATACGGATGATGCTGGACTTCAACTACAACGACGGCAGAAGCACCGAGTCGAAGGAGACGCTGTACGCACTCACGGTGACGATCGCAGAGCGACGGTAAACGACGCCTCCGGAACCTTCATGTCCGGCAGGCCCGGCCGGTCGGAATTCTGCCGTGCAGTCATGACGATTAGACCTTAGCGCCGCGCGCCCGCAAGCGTATTGTCAACCCTTCCGGCGACATCGTGAACGACATATCCGCTGGTCATGCCGTCGGTGAAGGTGCCGACTTGCTGTAAGGACAACACGGCGCCGGCAAGCCCCGCGAAGGTGCCACCAGCGACGATGGCCATCAGGCGGATACCGCTTGGATTCACACCGGCAGCGTAGGCAGCTTGCGGATTTTCGCCGACCACTCGCAACGTCAGGCCGGCGCGAGTGCGATGCATAAAGAACATCAGCGGCGCAATCATTAGAAATGCAAGGTAAGTCAACGGCGGCTGGTTAAATAGCAAGGAGCCGGTCACGGGCAGAGTAAACGCGCGTTGCGAATCTTCATCAACTGCTTTTCGCGATTCACGCCTTCGGTGCCCGCATCACTGCCGTCCCGATCGCGCCGCGCCAACACTTTGCCGTTACGGTACAGCGACGACTGCGCCTGACTGCTCAAGTAATTCAAGTAGCCAGGTGTCTGCATCGTTTCGCTCACGTTATGCATGGGTCGCATGAATCCGACGGGCCAAGTCTGCGAACCCGCACAGATCAATTTCGTGAGTCCGGGCCGATCGGCCGATACCGGCACCGATGACTCGGCAAACGGGATTCGTCATTTTCCGCTTCATGGATTCAGATGCTAGTTGGCAGCTATCCGCAACCCGAATGGCTGATCGACCGCGCCAAGCTGGCTGGCCGGCTTCCACCTCGCGTGCGCGACCGCGCGCTCGGGTCACACGAACCCGGTGCCGCGCATCGTCGGCAAGATCCGGCGCAAGCACGCAGTCGAAGTTGAAGACTTGCAATTTCTCAAGCGCAACACAGCCCGCCAAGTGAAGATCACCGTACCCGACCCGTTCACTATGAGCTGCCAGGCGCAGAACGATTTTTACTCGCGCGACGAAACCGCCACGATGGACTATGCGGTCGCAGTCAACGCCGAGATCAAGGGCCTGTTTACGGCCGGTGCCGACATCGTGCAGATCGACGAACCGTACATGCAGGCGCGTCCGGAAAAGGCGCGAGCGTATGGCTTGAAGGCTTTGAACGCTGCGCTGGACGGGGTGGTCGGCACGACCGCTGTGCACATTTGCTTCGGCTACGCGGCGGTGATTCATGCACGGCCGTCGGGCTATTCGTTCCTACCCGAACTCACCGCTTGCAGTTGTCATCAAGTGTCAATTGAAACTGCGCAGTCGAATCTGGATTGTTCGGTGCTCGAGCAATTGCCGGGCAAGCAAGTGATGGTCGGCTGCATCGATCTCTCGGACATGCAAGTCGAGACCGCGCAGACGGTGGTGGCGGCGGCGATCATTTTCCGTCTAAAACGCCGCATTTGGTTACTTTGCCGCGACTATTTAACTAATCTCGGTAATATAGACGCATGAAACGCTATCTAGACGACACGATCACTCGCGACTTATCGCGAAAAATGGTTTTTCTCACCGGACCACGTCAAGTCGGCAAGACCACCTTGGCCAAACAACTTTTGGCGCGATCACCCAACGGTCAATATCTCAACTTCGATACCGCGTCTGATCGAAAAGTCATCAACGCGCAGGGCTGGAGTCCAGCGGCCAGTCTGCTCGTCTTCGACGAACTGCACAAGAAGCCACGCTGGAAAAGCTGGCTTAAAGGCGTGTATGACGGCAAACCGGAACACCAGCAACTGCTGGTCACCGGTAGCGCGCGTTTGGACTACTTGAAGAAAGGCGGCGACTCCTTGGCGGGGCGCTTTTTCAGCATTCGGCTGCACCCAATCTCGGTTCGCGAATGGTGTGACGACCAGGGCTGCACCAGCGACGACGCGCTGAGTCATCTGTTAGCGCGAGGTGGTTTTCCCGAGGCCGTGCTGGCAGCGACCGCGAGCGATAGCGATCGTTGGCGGCTGCAGTATCTGGACGGTTTAATTCGCGAAGACATTCTCGAATTTTCGCGGCTGCACGAAGTCAATACGATGCGCGTGCTGGTCGATTTACTCCGTGAGCGTGTCGGCTCGCCGCTCTCGGTCGCGTCATTGGCCAGAGACCTAAGCGCATCGACCACTACGATCACTCGTTATTTGCAAATTTTGGAGGCGCTGTACGTCGTTTTCACCATCAAGCCGTGGCACAAGAATATTGCGCGCTCACTGCTGAAGTCCCCAAAAGTGTACTTCTACGACTCGGGCCTGGTGCGCGGTGATGACGGAGTTCGCTTCGAAAATCTGGTCGCGAATCACTTGTTGAAGTGGTCTCACTTTCAGCGCGACGTGAAGGGTCAGGAACTTGAACTTCATTATCTACGGACCCGCGACGGCGCTGAGATCGATTTTGCACTGGTGCAAGCGGGAATGATTTTGCAGTTGATCGAATGCAAGCTGAGCGACCTCACTGTCCACTCTGCGTTGGCGAGATTTTCGCAAGTGCAGCCCAACGCGAAGGCGGTTCAACTGGTGCGGTACGCGCGCCAATCAATTCATCACAAGACACTCACCGTAGAGTCGGCCGCACAGTGGCTGGGTGCACTAACTTAGATACGTCGTGACCATATCAGCCAGTAGCTTCATCGTTTCCGGTGGCGGCAAGGGCATTTTGAGACTGCGCACTCTGGTTGTCGCTGCCCGATGCGAAGAATACGCGCGAGGTGCATCTGCACGGCATAGGAATGCTTTTGGCGCAGGCTACTAATTCGCTATGTTGATTTGCTCAGGATAGGCTGGCTCAAAGCGGCTCAAAGCGCAAGTCGTAGGCCGCCCAAGCTGTCACGGACGCAGCCGTTCCCACAACCCACTGTACCGGGCCGAAGACGCGCTTGAGCAAACCAGTCCAACTCGCACGGACGGGCCGGCGCGCGCAGATTGGTTTTTCAATGTCCGGAACACACGGTAGTTTTCGCCTGCTTCCCGCTGGCAAATCTTGACGATCGCGCATGACCTGCGCAATCGCGCAGAAAACGAGGGTTTCTTTGAATGTGAGCCGCAGGCAGCAGCTCTTTCATGCCGACGCAGTCAATCGTTTTTGCGTCCTGCATGCCTACGCGGCCCTTAACATGAAATCTACATGCACCGCCTCGTACGGAAATTCGATACCGTCTTCGGTGCGGTTGAGCACGCCTGCGTTGATCAGCGCAGCGGCCGCTCTCCCGAATACTGGGGATGTACGACGCCCGATCGAACGCTACTATTCTCCTTGCCATTTCTGCGGATCATCGACCCGCAAGGTCAATGGGGAGCAAACGTCATGGGTCTGTTCCAAACCTTCTACGGCGGCATCAGCTACGTCTTGTTCCTGCTGTCGTTTCTCTATGCGATCGCGTTCGTCGGAGACTTCATCGTTCCGCGCACAGTCGACGCACCGGCCGGCACGGTCACCGGGTACGCCTGGTTCATCAACGCGCTGGTCCTGGGTCTGTTTGCGATCCAGCACAGCGTCATGGCGCGACCCGCCTTCAAGCGGTTGTGGACACGCATCGTCCCACCGGCGATCGAGCGCAACACCTACGTGCTCTTTTCAAGCCTGTTGTTGTGCCTGATCTTCGCGCTCTGGCAACCCATCCCGACAGTCGTGTGGGATGTGCGCGGCACGGGCGCCGCCACCGTGCTCTGGGCCCTGTTCTGGCTCGGTTGGGGCATCGTGCTTTTGTCCACGTTCATGATCAGCCACTTTGAGCTGTTCGGACTCACCCAGGTCTGGAACGATTACAAAGGTCGGCCGATGTCTCATGCCGGCCTGCAGGTACGGTTTCGGTACCGCTTCGTTCGTCACCCCATCATGCTCGGATTTCTGATCGCTTTCTGGTCGACGCCGCTCATGACACAGGGCCATCTGATGTTCGC
>JANORY010000056.1:0-1972 GCA_031415535.1 Burkholderiales bacterium
ACTGGCGGGTTCATTCGTCATGCTCCAGCGTAATGATGACATTGCCCTTCTTGCGCCCGCTGTCGACATAACGATGAGCTTGCGCGATCTTCTCAAAGGGATAGCACCGATCGATGACCGGCTTGAATTCGCCGGCTTGAGCGAGCTGCGCGAGGAAACGCAAGTCTTCGGCGCGTTCAGCAGCCGGCCCGGCAATGATCTTTTTGCTGCTGGTTATCGACACCCACGGAATCGGCAGCATATCCGGCAGCCCGGCCAAGACCAGCAGCAGGCGCCCGTTTGTGTTTAGCGACGCTTTGCTGCGCGAGAACGGGGCCGTGCCGACGGTATCGACAATGACATCATAAGTCTGACCATGGCTCGTGAAATCGTCTTTGGTGTAATCAAGTACCTGCGTGGCGCCCAGTGACCGGACCAGTTCGATGTTCGCCGCACTGCACACCGCCGTCACTCGAGCGCCGAAGTACCGGGCCAGTTGCACGGCCGCTGTGCCGACCCCGCCAGAGGCACCATTAACGAGAACCGTTTCGCCTTTGCTCAGCTTGCCGCGACGGAAAAAACTCAAGGCCGTCGTGCCCCCAAACGACAGGCACGCCGCTTCGGCGTAGCTCAGATTTGGCGGCTTAATGGCCAGCGCACCGGCTTCCGGCATACATTTGTACTGCGCATAACAAGCCATCGCGAGGCCGGTAAATCCGAAAACTTCGTCGCCGACTTTGAACTTGCTAACCGCTTTACCAATCGCCTGCACCTCGCCAGCGAACTCGGTGCCCAGAATTGGTTTCCTTGGTCTCCTGACACCGAACACCAGACGCGAGAGCAGACCGAAGCCGACCGGCATGTTGAGGCTACGAACTCGGCAGTCTCCCGAGGTCACCGTAGTCGCAAAGACTTTGATCAGGACTTCGTTGTCCTTCGGGGCGGGCTTATCCACCTCCCGCAATTGAAGAACTTCGGGCGGCCCGTAGCGTTCGTAGACGATCGCCTTCATGCGCGGTCAATTGCCTCGTACCGGTGCTCCTTAGTACCCGGCAGCACAACCATCACTTCGCGGATCACTGGCACCGTATCGGACACCGGAATCCGGATCCACATAAATTGCCCCGGCATGACCCATTGCATCGGTGAAGTCTTCGACTCGTTGCACCGGATGGCCGCGTCGGGCTAACTCATCGGTCACTGAATGCTCGATGCGTGACTCGAAGCGCGTCGAGTTCGAGGCCGCGCCCCAGGTCCTGCCGTGCAGCCAGCGCGGTGCCTCGATGGCTTCGGCCGGTGTCATCCGGTAATCGATCACGCGGGTGGCTATTGCGGCCTGGGTTTGCGGTTGGCCCTCGCCGCCCATCGTGCCGTAGACCAACAGCGGCTGGCCGTTCTTGAACAGCATCGCCGGGTTTAGCGTGTGAAAGCAGCGTTTGCGCGGCTCCAGTGTGTTGACCGCCTTCGGATCGAGCGAAAAAAAGCTGCCGCGATTCTGCAGGATAACGCCGGTTCCTTTGGGAATGATCGCCGAGCCAAAGTCATGATAGACACTCTGGATCAAGGACACGGCATTGCCAGTAGCATCGACCACACCGAACCAGACGGTGTCACCATGCGGATCGAGCGGTGCCACATCGCGCGCGGTCTGATCAAAACGAATGCGCGCCGCCTGACGCTTGCCGTGTTCGGCGGACAACAGACGCTCCAGGGGAATATCGACGAAGCTCGGATCGGTGAGCCATTGGTCGCGATCGACAAACGCCTGTTTGCTGGCTTCGATCAGCAAGTGGTAGTAATCGGCCGAGCCTTCCTGAATCTTGCTCAAATCAAATTGATTCAAAATATTCAGAATCGCCAACGACGACATGCCTTGGGTGTTGGGCGGAAAGTTGAAGGCCACGCAGTCGCGGTACGGCACCTGGATTGGGTCAACCCAGTCGGCGCGCATTCGTTTTGATCAGACCGCGCGCGATGTGGCACCGCTCGATCC
>JANORY010000057.1:0-3037 GCA_031415535.1 Burkholderiales bacterium
CCGCAGCCCTTGCCCTACCTGGACTCCGAGGCCAACCGCCAGCAAGGCACCGAAAATTCCGAACGGCAGGGCCAACAGGACCGAAAACGGTAAGGACCATTTTTCATATTGCGCGGCGAGGATCAGAAAGATCATGACGAAGCCTGCACCCAAGGCCAGACCGGCCGCACTGCTGCTGCGCTTTTGCTGAAACGATGCACCGCCCCAGTCATAACCCGTGTCGAGCGGCAAGACCTGCGCCGCTACCCGCTCCATCGCAGCAATCGCCTGTCCGGAGCTAAAGCCCGGTTTTGGTTCGCCGAGAATCTGAATCGATGGCAGCGCATTAAAGTGCTGTACCGAGTCCGGACCGGCGACAAACTTGACCTCAGAAAACGCGCGTATCTGAATCATCTGGCCGGCCCGCGAACGCACGTAGAGTGCGCCAATGTCATCCGGCTTGGAGCGGAACTGGCCTTCGGCTTGCATCAGCACCTGATAAATGCGGCCGCTCTTGTTGAAATCATTGACGTAATAGCTGCCCAAGGTGGCTGCCAGCGTGTTGTAGACATCCCCCACCGCAACCCCCATGGATCGCGCTTTCTCGGTATCAACGCTGACGAATATTTGCGGCGAATTGGCCTGCCAGAGCGACTTAACGCCTTGCAGCTCTGGTTGTTTGTTAGCCTCGCTCAACAAGCCGGGCAAAAGTTGCGCGAGCCGACGCACGCCGCCATCGCCCTTGTTTTGCAAGTAGAACTCAAAGCCGCCGGTTTGCCCCAGGCCTTGAATAGCGGGCGGAGCAAAGGCCAGGGGTAAGCCCTCCTTGATGCCGCCGGTTTTCATATAAGTTTCCATGACCAGTTGTTTGGCCGTCTGGTCACGTTCGGCCCAGGGACGAAGCGGAAAGAACATGGTCGCTGCCGACGACTTCAGGCCGCCACCGCCTAAAAAGTTCAAGCCGACCAAACTGAATACCGAGTCGATATTTTTGTTCGGCGACATGGCCGCCTCGACTTTTTTCACCACCTCGTTGGTGCGCTCCAGGGACGAGCCTTCCGGCAAAATCACCGCGCCAATGTAGTAGCCCTGATCTTCGTCTGGCACCAGGGCGCTCGGCACCTTGTTGTACAAAAAGCCGGTCAGCACGCCCATGCCGGCGAACAACAACAGGCCAATCAAACCACGCTTCAAAAAGAAGCCGACGCCTTGTATGTAGCGATACGTCAGCCGCTCAAAGCCGCGATTGAACAGGCGGAAAAAGCCGCCACGTCGGGTGGTGCCTGGCTTTAAAAGTACCGCACACAAGGCCGGCGTCAAGGTCAATGCGACCAGACCTGAGAGCACGACGGCGATCGAAATGGTTACCGAGAACTGGCGATACAACTCACCGGCCAAACCACCCAAAAACGCCACCGGGATAAACGCCGCGCACAACACCAGGACAATCGCAATCACTGGCCCGGTGACCTCCTGCATGGCTTTCACGGCCGCATCGCGCGGGTTCAGGCCTTCTTCATGCATCAGCCGCTCGACATTCTCCAGCACGACAATCGCATCGTCGACCACAATTCCAATCGCCAACACCATACCGAACAAGGTCAGCGTGTTGATACTGTATCCCAGTAGATACAAACCGGCCATCGTGCCGATCAAGGATACCGGTACCGCCAGCACCGGAATGATGGTTGCGCGCCAACTTTGCAAGAACAGATAGACCACGATGAACACCAGGATCATCGCCTCTGCCAGAGTAATCAGCACCTCGCGAATCGACTCGGCGACAAAGGGCGTCGTGTCGTAGGGCGTTGAATAAGTCAGCCCGGGCGGAAACTTGGCCTTCAGCTCGACCAAGGTTTTTTCAACCGCCGCACGCGTCGCCAGCGCATTGGCACCGGTCTGCAAAAATACGCCCACCGGTACCGAGGGGTGGCCATTCACCCGGCCGTAAAAGTTGTAGTCCTTCGAACCCAGCTCGACGCGCGCGATATCGCCCAATCGAATGACTGCGCCCTTCTCACCGGTGCGCACCACAATGTTGGCAAATTGCTCGGGTTCCAGCAAACGGCCCTTCGCCGTCACGGTCAAGGTCAGCTCTTCACTGTTGTTCGGTGGCGCGCCGATTTTTCCGGCCGCATACTGGGCGTTTTGCTCAGTGACCGCCGCCGTGATGTCGGCCACCGTCACGCCGAGTTGCGCCATCCGGTCCGGCCGCAACCAGATGCGCATGGCATAGTCCTTGGCACCAAAGATCTGTACGTTGGTTGTACCCGGCACCCGTTTGACGGCATCGACAATATTCTGAGTAGTGTAGTTTGATATGAACAGCGCATCGTAGCGATCATCGGGCGAGTAGATCGCCGCCACCACTAAAAAATTGGCCGAGCTTTTTGCCACCGTCAGGCCTTGGCGCTGAACCTCTTGCGGCAGTTTGGACAGTACTTGATTGACGCGGTTATTGACGTTGACCGCTGCAATATCGAGGTTGGTGCCGACATCAAAAGTGACATTGATCGTGACCGTGCCATCGCCCGACGAGGTTGAATCCATATAGAGCATGTTCTCAACGCCGTTGATCGATTGCTCAATCGGCGCAGCAACCGTGGTCTCCAGCACTTCGGCAGAGGCACCCGGATAGATGGCGCGCACATTGACCACCGGCGGCGAAATTTCCGGATAACGCGAGACGGGCAAGATTCGCATCGCCGCCAGACCCGCCAAAACCAGCAGCAAGGACAACACAGTCGCGAAAATTGGGCGATTGATAAAAAACTTGGAAAACATCGGAATATCGCTTCTTTATTTCGCGGCCGCGGCAGGCACGTAAGGCACCGGCTTGACCGTCATGCCGGGTGTGTTGGCCTTGATGAAACCTTCAACCAATACGCGCTCACCGCTCTTCACGCCCTTGCTGACGATCCACTGGCCTTGTGTCCAGCCGTCGAGTTCAACCGGCCGTGGCTCCAGTTTGTTGTCCGGTGTGACCGCAAAAACGATCTTCCCGAACGGGCTGTCAATCACCGCACGTTGCAGTACGGTCAACACGTTGATGCGACTG
>JANORY010000058.1:0-2987 GCA_031415535.1 Burkholderiales bacterium
CTGGAGTTTCGCGATAGCCAGACCAGCCGTTCGTGGCTGCAAACCGCCGGCGTTGCAATGAAAATCGACCGTAACTGGACCGTGCTCGGCAAGCACATTCTGACCACGATTCAGACCAAGGAGCAGGCAGGCAGCGCCGAAAGCGACCGTCGCTTGCAGCGTACGCAGCTTGGCCTGGCGTTTCGCGAAACCGATCGCAATCGCTGGAATGGCTTGGCAATGATCGAGAAAAAAGTCGAGCGTGACGATGCGCTGACGGCCCTTACCAACCAGCGCGATGTTTCGATCTTCTCGACCCACATCAACTATCAACCAGCCCGGACCTGGGTATTGAACGGCCGCTACGCCAGCAAGTGGGTTAACGAGTCGGTGACCGGTGTAACGGGCTACTCGTTCGCGCAGTTGCTCAGTGCGCGGGCGTCCTGGGATTTCACCGAGCGATGGGATGCCAGCGTAATTGGCTCAATGCTGATTGACCGAGCCAGCGGTTCTCGACGACGCGGATTGGGGCTGGAGCTAGGCTACTTGATGCAGGACAACCTCTGGTTGTCTTTTGGCTTTAATGTTTTCGGCTATCGAGATCGCGATTTGGCGACTGCTGAACCGACCGATCGCGGCCTGTTTCTGCGGCTGCGCTTCAAATTCGATGAAGACCTGTTTGGTCGACCCGGGGCTAACCACACCCGTGCTGATACCTCAATCCGGTGAACACTATGATCAAACTTATTCGCCCGTTCGCGCGCTCCCTGATCCCGTCGTTGCTGCTACTGCTGGCTTTGCTGGCTGCATGTGCACATGATCAGGGTGCGGTCATCGGTACCAGGACGGCGACCCAAATTGTCTTGCCGAGTGCTGGCCGCGAACAAGACCGCATTAGTGACGGTGCCATCCTTGCCGATCGACGATTCCTGGCCGATCTCGAAAAGCGCCTGGCCAGCCTGAACGCGAATGGCGTTGCGGCGCGCGACTATCACTTGAGCAAGGCCAGTGCCTGGCTTGATTTTGCCACCGAAGAGTATTCCGACAACGACCGAGGAGGCACGGTTGAAGGCGCGCTCGAGCAGAGCGTTTTGCTGATTCGGGGACTGGAGTCGAGAAGCCCGCGTTTGCCGATGGACACGGTGATCATCAAGGGTAGTCGCCGGATTCGCGATGACCTTTGGCAGCGCGCCGAGCAATTTAAGCAGCATGCCGAGTTTGCTTGTGTCGCACATCGAATCGCGCGTCTTGAAGTGCAGTTGGTTTGGGCAGGCCATGAAGAGATTGAAGGGGGTTGGCGGCATGCCAAGCCGTACATCGAGATCGCTGAAGAGATGGCCAACCAGATTGACGTGTCGTTTGACGCTTGTTCGACCGCGAGGGCCAGGCTTGCCGAGCCGACGGCAGAAACACTGGCTGCACGGTCCGAGTCCGTGCAACCGTTAACGTTGCCGAATCCAGCCCCGACCCCAAGCTCGCCACCGACTCCGACCTTGACTCCTAGCGCGACCCCGCCACTGTTGACGCCGACCCGGATCACGCTGGCCGCCGATACGCTGTTTCGCTTTCAGGGCGCTGCTCGCGACGATATTCAGGCACCGGCACTGCAAGAGTTGGAGGCGCTGGTGCGCCGACTGAAGGGCATGGGTGCCATTCACCGAATTCTGATCACCGGCCACAGCGATCGCCTGGGTGACGCCGCCTACAACCTGAAGTTATCGCAGGCCCGCGCCGACACCTTGCGCATGCTGTTGATTGATCGTGGCGTCAAAGCCGAACAGGTGCAGGCTGCCGGTGCCGGCGAGAGTGAGCCGCTGGTGACTTGCTCGGGCGACCGTGCGCATGCGGTGCTGATCGACTGCCTGCAAGCCAACCGACGGGTCGAGATTCGCGTGTTCGCGACCCCGGTGCCAACGCGCACGCCGACGATCGATCGATAAAAGCTGACGCCCAAACGACCACCATGAACCGTAGCCGCCCGAACCGCCAGTCAACCGCCGGACGTCATCATGACGCTGTCGCGACGCGGCTTCGGTTTGGCGCGCGGCTTGCGCTCCGTGTGCTTGCCTGTTTGCCGGTCGGTGTGCTGGTCTATCTGCGTGCCTGGCTCGTGCTGCTGCTGGTGTTGCTCGCCCTCACGCCACTCAGTGCCAGCGCGGTGTACGTGAATCGCTATTCGATCACCACCAATGGTGCCATCACATTCACCGGCAATTCGCTCGGTCTCGATGGCAACGGTGCCGCCGCCGGAACACCGGGTACTACGGGCTCGATCGGTGCATTTATCACCATCAACACGGCCTTGCAGGCCGGCACCTATCCGAGCGGAACTACCGCCAATTGGACGCTCAATAGCTCGCTGGCGAACCTGAGCATTCCGGGTGGCAGTTCGGTGCTGTACGCAGAACTGATCTGGGGTGGCTCGTACGCCTATGGTGGCGTCGATGTTTCGGCGTCAATCGGTAACTCGGTTACCTTCACCACACCTTCGGGCACCTATTCGATTGCGCCAAACGGCGCAACCTCGCAAACGCTGGGTGTGGCCGGTGCCGCAGGCACTTGTGTCACCGCCCCCTGTCGCTACGTGCGTTCGGCCAACGTGACCGGACTGGTTCAGTTGGGCGGCGCTGGTGCCTACGTGGTGGGGGGTGTCCCGGCTACGGCCAATGCCGAGGCCAATAACAACGTTGCGGGCTGGACGCTGGCGGTGGTTTATGGCAATCCGGGACTGCCTGCGCGCAACATGAATGTCTTTGTCGGCGCCGAAGCGGGTGGCAACGCGCCGACCGGCGTCAGCGGCTTCTGTACCAACCTGGTCGGCTCGGTCAAGGGTCGCTTGCTGGTGAGTGCGATGGAAGGCGACGCGTCGATCTCGGGCGACCAGATGCGCTTCGGTCCAACCACAGGATCAATGGTCACCTTGTCCGGGCCGAACAACGCCAACGGCAATTTTTTTGGCGGTCAGATCAATGGCGATCTGGGCTCGCTAGACACCAGCGGCACGTTCG
>JANORY010000059.1:0-1217 GCA_031415535.1 Burkholderiales bacterium
GCAAGGCTTGCACCAGGTCGCCCAAAAATTGACCACAAAAACGGTGTCCGATTCGGTTTGGAGCCGTTTTTCGAGTTGACCAAACGAGTCAAAAATGGTCAAATTCTGAGCCTGCATTTTTCCTGAAAAAAGGACGAGCAACAAAATCAGGGTTCGCATAAGTGGTTGATTTTAAATTGGTTGTAAAAATAACGGCTCCTTTTCAAGCCAGCCAGCCGTCATTTCAAAAAACGACAAACGCCGCCTTTCAGCATTCTGAAACTCGGCGTTCGTCACTCGTTTTCAAAACAACGGGTCATTGCGGATAGCCATCTTTAAACCAGCATTCGAGCCGCACGAGAATCGAATCGGGCAGCGAACTGCCGCGCGGCATCCGGTTTTCGACCAGCACATTTTTTTCAAAACTGCCATCGTCAATGGTCATTTGCAGGCCCGCTGGAATGGCCGTCGTGCCAGCAATGTGGCGATAATCATTTGCTCCAAGCCCACCAGGGTCTGACCCGTCGTGACAACCGCCAATCGCGCACGAAGCCTCAACAAGTGCCTTCACATAGTTGTTGTAGGTCGTCGTTTTGCCGTTGCAGGTGACTTTATGGGTCGAAACGGGGTCATTATCGCCGCACGAAACCCAGAAAAATCCCGCTCCGGCGAGCAAAATCAAAGAGAAAAGAGTCAACTTTTTCATAGTTCAGACGAATTTCAGGTTAGAAAATATCTTTGGCGAAGTAAATCAATTTTTCAATGGACAATTTCATTCCAGTCAATTTGCGGCCCGCGAGCCGCTCCATGTACCCCGAACAGATGACCGCCCCGATGGCAAAAGAACTCACCGATTTTGGCTTCGACGGCCTCCGTTCTGCCGACGAAGTAAGCGAAAAACTCGGAAAAACCGAAGGAACCACCCTCCTCGTCGTCAATTCCGTTTGCGGATGCGCGGCGGCGATGGCCAGGCCCGGAGTCAAAATGAGTCTTTCGCACGACAAAAAACCCGACCAGTTGCTCACCGTTTTTGCTGGCGTGGATGGCGAAGCGGTGCAAATGGCGCGTGAATTTATGGTGCCGTATCCGCCGAGCAGCCCGGCGATTGCGCTTTTCAAGGATGGCCAGCTCGTTCATCTTTTGGAGCGGCGGCACATCGAAGGTCGGTCGGCGGCGGCCATTTCTGAAAATCTGAAAACGGCTTTTGACACCTTTTGCTGAAATTTTTTCAGGATGAA